>JAUWBY010000012.1 GCA_030609605.1 Candidatus Eiseniibacteriota bacterium | reverse complement strand
ACATCTAATCTTCCCAACTCCGAGGACCATCAAGCCGGTGGAGCGCGCTGAGCGCGTCTCCGAGTCAGTGAGGAAGGGCTTCCGGGATGAGGATTTCGGGAGAAAGACGGCCATCATCTCGGTGGAGACGATCCTGACCGAGATCGTGGTTAAGGCGGGGAAGCGACCATACATAGGTCCCTGGAAAGTGTTCATCATCGCTGACGCGGACAGAATGACGACGGAGGCGGCGAATACGCTCCTCAAGACCCTCGAGGAACCGCCGGCTCAGACAGTTCTGATCATCACGTCGTCACGGCCGGGTGCGCTTCCAGTTACCGTAGTGTCGCGCTGTCAGAAGATACCGTTCTCGCGTCTCTCGGGGGCCGAGGTGGAGACGGTTCTGACCGGCGACCCGCGACTACGAATGGATGCTGCAAAGGCTCGCGCGGCCTCTGCAACAGCTTTGGGCAGTCCGGGGCGTGCGGTTCGCGCCAGTCGAAGCGGACTCGCAGCGCAACTCAAGAACGTCGCCGCCATCATGGAGGGGAGTCGAACCAGAGGTGTCCGGCCGCTCATAGATGAGGCGAATCGTCTTGCATACAACCTGGGACGGGATGAGCAACAGAAGGTCCTCGATCTGATGCTCCTGTGGCTTCGCGATGTCCTGGTGGTTTCTGAGTCCAGGGACTCTGCTGTTCCGGAGCTCCTGTACTCGTCCTACGCGAAGCAGATCAGATTTCAGGCGGACATCATGGAGCTTGAGGACCTGGAGCAATTGATTACAAAGGTTGATGAGGCGCGAAGGGCAATAGAGCGCTATTCGAGTCCGTCGATCGTCTTCACATCAGTGCTCCTGGACATGGCGGTCGTCCGAAAGAGGGCGGCCACAAGGGAGAGGTAGCCCCAGTGGAACGCAGTGACATTCTGAGCGGAACACCTGATTCCTTTGAGATAGAGTTCAAAGGAGGCAGATCGGCGCTCTACTCCAATCCCCGCGGCATACCACTCAAGGCGGGTGATCACGCGATCGTCGAGGTGGAGCGCGGGAAGGATATCGGCCTGGTCGTGCGCGAAGGCGCGGTTGCCAGCGTCAAGCTCCGGGGCGGAGGGCCGCAAGGATTGATTCTCCGGCTCGCGACCAGGGATGACAAGAGCCACCTCGAGGAACTACGCGACAAAGAGCTGGAAGCCCACCGCATTTGCCAGCAGTGCATAGGAAGACAGAATCTTCCTATGAAGCTGGTCGACGTCGAGTGGCAGTTCGACGGCAACAAGATCCGTTTCTACTTCACTTCGGACAGGCGTGTCGACTTCCGCAAGCTTGTGCGCGACCTCGCGGGGATCTTCAAGACGAGGATCGAAATGCGTCAGATCGGCGTGCGAGACGAGGCGAGGCGGATCGGAGGCTACGGCCGCTGTGGGCGCTACTACTGCTGCAGGGGTGTTATTGGTGACTTCGACCCGGTGACATTAAAGATGGTAAAGGAACAGCATCTGGCACCCGGCTCGCCCAAGATATCGGGAGGTTGCGGTCGGCTCATGTGTTGCCTGAGATACGAACGTTCATTCTACAGCGAGTCACTCAACGAGTTCCCGAAAGTTGGAACAAGAATCGACTTGGGTGACGGCACGAGGAAGGTGACAGGCGTGGACATCTTTCACCGCACCGTCACCCTTGAGGATAGCGAGCGCGAGGCGGTCAAGGTGGCGATCGAGGATTACAGGCAGGGCCGCCTGACATCCGAGGACGCAGAGAGCAGTTACACGGACACGGAATCAGTTTTCGAGGAAGCAATGCCGGGTCGCGGGGATGCCAAGTCGGAGCGCAAGGACGCCGGGTCGGGTCGCGGGGATGCCAAGTCGGAGCGCAAGGACGCCGGGTCAGGTCGCGGGGATGCCAAGTCGGAGCGCAAAGACGCGGGGTCGGTCCGCGGGGATGCCAAGTCGGAGCGCAAAGACGCGGGGTCGGTCCGCGGGGATACCAAGGCAGGTCGCCGGGATTCGCCAAGGCGGCCGCGCGGGTCCAGTCGCCGGAACAGACGGCGCAAGAAGGAAAAAGATGCCACGTAAGTACTACATCACAACAGCAATCGACTACGTCAACAGCGCTCCGCACATCGGCACGGCGTACGAGAAAGTGTCGGCCGACGTTTTTGCGCGCTTCCATCGCCTCCTAGGTGACGATGTCTACTTTCAGATGGGAAACGACGAGCACAGTCTGAACGTGGATCGTGCAGCAAGAGTGAAGGGGATGGATCCGATCGCCTACTGCGACGAGATGGAGAAGGTCTTCAGAGACATATGGGATCGGCTTGAGATATCCTTCGATCGGTTCGTGCGCACGACCAGCCAGGAACACAAGCGGCGTTTGAGCCTGCTCTTCGAAGCGATCGGCAACGATGTCTACCAGGGTCACTACGAGGGGTACTACTGCGAGTCATGTGAAGCCTTTCTTCAAGAGAAGGATCTCGTCGACGGATGCTGCGCCACTCACGGAACGCAGCCGGCGTGGATCACGGAAGAGAACTACTTCTTCCGGCTCTCCAAGTACGCGCAGCCACTTCTGGACTACATCGAGAACCATCCCGAGTTTATCCAGCCTGAGCCCAGGCGGAACGAGATCCTTCAGCTGATTAGGGGGGGACTCGATGACATCAGTGTGACGCGAGCCGGATCCGAGTGGGGCGTTCCGCTGCCGAGAGACAGAGCGCACGTCATCTATGTGTGGGTGGACGCGCTCACGAATTACGTGACAGGTGTCGGGTACGGAGAGGACAAGGAGCTGTTCGCCAAGTGGTGGCCGGCTGACGTGCACATCATCGGCAAGGACATAACGAGATTTCACTGCGTCATCTGGCCGGCGATGCTGATGAGCGCCGGTATCGAATTGCCGCGCACTGTGTTCGGCCACGGATTCCTCTACTTCAAGGGGCAGAAGCTCTCTAAGAGTAGGGGCGTCACTGTCGATCCGCTCGAAGCTGCTGATATGTTCGGTCCCTGTGCGCTCAGGTACTTCCTGATGCGCGAGGGGACCTATGGGAAGGATGTCGACTTCACGTGGGAGCAGTTTCGATCCAGGTACGAGTCGGAGCTCGCTAACGATTTCGGGAATCTCCTCTCTCGCTCCACGGCGATGGTCGAGAAATTCCTTGGTGGGAAGATCAAGAACCTCGCTGCGACGACGCAGAACGGCAATGGAGCAGCACTCATCGAGCTGTCGCGGTCCGTAGCATCGGATGTGACGGCGGCAATGACCGGGTACGCCCCACAGGCTGCTCTCTCCACGATGTGGGAGCTCGTCCGGCGCGGGAACAGCTACATCGAGGAAGAGAAGCCGTGGACTCTTGCCAAGGAGGATCCGGCGCGTCTCGCCCAGGTGCTCTTCGATGTGCTCGAGGTCGTTCGCCAGGTGGCTGTGATGGCTTGGCCTGTAATGCCGGGGAAGTGTGAGGAGATACTCAGTCAGCTGGGGCTCTCTCTGGCCGCCGGGGATGCGGAGCTCTCTGAACTGCTTGCCTGGGGTGCGGGGTGGCCGAGCGAAATCGAGGTTGCGAAGGGGGAACCGGTCTTTCCCAAGTACACGGATGAAGATCTTGCGAAGCGATTCGATGTCCAGATCGACGCCGCCTCGGAGGGCGGTCCTCCCATAGACACCAAGAAGGACGAGAAGCACATGGCAACCTTCAGTGATTTTCAGAAGCTGGAATTGAAGCTCGCCAGAGTTGTCGAGGCGGAGCGCGTAGAGAACACCGAGAAGCTCATCAGAATGAAAGTTGATCTGGGGGGCGGAGATGTCAGGCAGATGGTGGCCGGAATCGCGCTCGGCTACGCTCCTGAAGAACTCGTCGGCAAGACGATTGTCATCGTCGCGAATCTGGAGCCCGCTACAATCAGAGGCATAGAATCTCAAGCCATGCTTCTCGCAGCGACCGGTGACGACGCCGTAGCCGTGGTTGTGCCAGACAAGGACATGCCGGTCGGGACGAAGGTGAGCTAGCGGTGGCCGGCAAGGCAACCAGCCGACCTGGACACGTCCTCACAGACACCCACGTCCATCTCAACCTCAAGGATTTCAACCGGGACCGTGATGAGGTCATCGCGAGGGCACTTCAGGCCGGCGTTGGATTGATGATTAACGTTGGGTTCGATCTCGCCACGACCCGAGGGTCCATCGCGCTCGCCGAGCAGCACGATTTCATCTACGCGACAGCCGGTATCCATCCTCACGAAGCGTCCTCCTATAACCACAAGACGGAGAAGGAGCTCAGAAAGCTGGCCGCCAACCCGCGCGTGGTTGCCATTGGTGAGATCGGTCTCGACTACTACAGGGACCTCTCCCCTCGCGGTGATCAGCTCCGGGCGTTTCGCGCACAGATACGCCTGGCGCGCGAACTCCGTCTACCGCTCGTCATCCACAACAGACACGCGCTCGACGATGTCCTCAAGATTGTGGACGAGGAGAAAGCGGGCGAGGTTGGTGGTGTCATGCACTGTTTCCCCGGCGACGCCGACTATGCGCGGGAAGTAGTGGCTCGCGGTTTCCACATAGGGATAGGTGGGCCGATCACATACTCGCGCGAGGGCAGGTTTGTGAAGGTTGCGAGAGCGGTGCCGCTCAACAGGATTCTCCTCGAAACGGATTCACCCTTGTTGACCCCGGAGCCTTTCAAGGGTCAGGGAACGAGACGGAACGAACCGGCCTTTGTTTCGGAAGTGGCCGGGGCTGTGGCCGTCGCCACCGGTGTCGGTGTTGAGGATGTCGCGCGACAGACGACGGGAAACGCTATGCGTCTCTTCAGGTTCCCCGAGAAGCCCGTGCCCTCGATAGCCTACGAGATGTGGGGCAACCTCTATCTGAATATCACCAACAGGTGCACGAACAAGTGCCGATTCTGCGTCAGATACCAGACCGACATCCTGTGGGGATACAATCTGCGCCTTGAGAGGGAGCCCTCGGTCGAGGATCTTCTGAACGCGATCGGAGATCCGACCCGATACCGTGAGGTTGTGTTCTGTGGATACGGGGAGCCGACGATGAGGCTGGACGTCATCAGAGCGGTCGGAGCGCACGTGCGCGAGCTCGGAGGAAAAGTGCGCGTCGACACAAACGGGCACGGCAACCTCATATGGAACAGAAACATCGTTCCGGAGCTTGCCTTGGTCGCGGACTCAATCTCTGTCAGTCTCAACGCTGAGAGCGCTACGGTGTACGAAAGCGTCTGTCGGCCGAGGTTTGGAGCAGGCACGTACGAGCACGTTTGTTCCTTCATCCGGGAGTGCGTGAAGGCCAAGCTCGATGTTGTCGTCAGTGTTGTCGACATCCCTGAAATCGACATTGACTCGGCCAGGAGAGTTGCCGATGAGCTCGGTGTCCCGTTTCGTGTCCGTGGGGGCAGTGGGAGCCGGTCCGAGAACGGCGGAGACTGATTGCTGATGGATCTCACACCACCATCTATCATGCTCTCCAAATACGCGCTTGCGCCTTCGAAGCAGCGAGGCCAGAGTTTCCTGAATGACTTGAACGTGATCCGGAAGATAGTTGACGAGATTGCGCCGGAACCGGATGATGTCATTGTCGAGATCGGCCCGGGTTTTGGTGCACTGACATTCGAACTCGCTGAGACAGCGCGTCACGTCATAGCGGTGGAACTCGATGGTGGCATAGTCCGCGCATTCAGGGAGGAGTACGGCGAAAATCCGCGCATCACGCTGGTCGAAGGTGATATCCTCCGCTTCGACCTCGAAGAGGTTCGGAAGAACCACAAATGCGGGCGATTGCTCGTCGTTGGGAACATTCCGTACAGTATTACGAGTCCGCTTATCCGGATGTTGACGGATGTGAAAAGCGTGGTCAAACGAGCCGCGATTATGGTGCAGTCGGAGGTGGGTGAGCGGATCGTGGCGCGTCGGGTTGACAGGGAGTACTCGGGGTTGTCTGTGGTCGTTCAGTATCACGCACTTGCGCGGCTTCTTTTCACCGTGAAGAGCTCGTGTTTCTTCCCGAGACCGAAAGTCGACTCGAAGCTCGTCGAGCTCGATTTCGAACGGGCTCCAACAAGGGATTCCAGCGCAGAGCTCTTCGAAGCGATCGTTCAGGCGGCGTTCGGCAAGCGAAGGAAGATGCTCCGCCGGTCACTCGAGGACATTCTGACTCGTTGCGGTATGACCAGCGGCGAGCTGGAAGCAGCAACGGGCATAGAACTGACGCGCAGGGGCGAGACGCTCGATGTCTCCGAGTTCGAGTCTCTCGCGATAGGACTGGAAGCATCGGGAACGAGTACTGGGACAACCGAGTCATGAAAGGCCGGGTCGTGCGCAACCACCATCTCACTCATCCCTCTCTGGTTATCCTGGCGGTTCTCTTTGCCTTGCTACTCTCCGTTGGCCACACGTGGGCCGACGAGGGCGACCCGCCGCCTGAGGGCGAGCCTCCGGAAGGAGCGCAGGTTCCGGAAGGGCCACCGGAGGGCGAGGGCACGGAGGAAGGCGATGAGTCCGGCGATGGCGCTGACGAGGGAGAAGAGGGCGATCTCCAGCGATTTGAGAATCAGAGCGCGGCCGAGCGTCGCCGACATCTGGGACTGGGCGCAGAGTTCCACCCCAGCTACAAGCTGACGTATGGGAGAGATCAGGATGTGAGCAGATGGGGTCACGATTTCGATCTATCCTATCAACTGTCCCCCAAGGTCAGTTTCGTAGCATCATCCGGCATAAACACACGATCGAACATCATGCTCAACAGAGAGAACCGCCAGGAAACCTGGAGGGCGAATCTCAATGTCGCCGTGACGGATGCCGTGAACATGGGGGTGAAGTTCAACCGCAGCACTCAGGTGGACGTTCGAAACGAGGGGGCGCCCAACGAAGTGAGGAGTTCGCGAGAAAAAGAGACCATGGACCTCACAATGGGTTATGTGAAGACGCTCTTCAATGGCATAAGGATGTCACTGAGTGCGAGTTCCGGTATCGAGAACAACGAATACGCGGACGTCAGAAGCCAGGGATCGGCTCAGACGGTCGCCGCGGCACTCGACTACGATCCTATGGAGAACCTGACCACCGCGTTCGGCTACTCCGGCGGTCATTCACTGCTGGATTCGAGGCAGGGCGAGGATGTGGCGAACCAGAACGAATCGTTCGATCACGCGCTCAACGGCACCATTAAGTACAAGTGGGATGAGAACACGTTTGAGACAAAAGCGCGAAGATCCTACTCCACCATGCAGTATCCCAAGGCGGGAGAGACCGAGGAGCGTGAGCAGGAGAACGAAACGCTCGGCGTGGGCGGCACGTTCTCACCCATGGAAGACCTCAAGATGACGTTCGACTACAACTACTCGCGGAGTCAGGCCTACTACCAGATTGAGACGACGAAGGACAGCGATGTCATCGGGCACTTGGTGAAAGGCAGCATCGAGTACACGTTCAGCGAAGCGAAGCTGACAGTGAATCTCGGGTCCGAGCGAAAGGCCAACGAGTACTTCGATTTTCAGACGGGTGACACGTACCACGAGACTTTCTCTATGTCACTCTCCCGTGGCTTCGGGGAGCGGTTCGACGCCGTTCTGCGTGGGCGCATGAGCCTTCTGTCTCAGCAGTATGAGGACATAGAGGCCAACGATCAGGATCGCGACCTCTTCGAGCAGGAAGCGACGCTGAACCTGTCGTACAAGCCGACGACCAGCATTACAGCGAGTCTGAATCTGAGGATCAAGCAGAACGAGCTCATCTACATGAGGACATCCAGGACGGGCGACAACAAGACCACCCAGACCTATTCGCTGCAGCCGACATTGCGAGTGAACGTGAGTCCAACGGTTAGTCTCACACAGACGTACACGCTCTCAGCCGATTATGCGTCCTACACGTTCGAACGCGCGTCGAATTTCCTGATCCGGGGAGTGTCCGTTTCCACAGGGCTTGGCTGGAAGCCCCTGGCGGGAGTCTCGCTGGACGCAACACACAAATACTCGGGGCAAGATCAGGGAAGTTATGTGGAGGACGAATTCGGTGTCGAGCGCTATGGCAGAAGCAGCGAGCGAGACGATCACAGAATCTCGCTGAAGGCGCGGTACACGTTCTTTGATCTCATAGACATCGAAGCAAAGCAGGAATTCAGCGTCAGACGGAAGTGGACGATCCGTGACGGTGTGCAGCGGTTATCGTGGGAGAAACACGACACGAGTTTCACGGCGAAGGCGAGCGTGGATCACAAGCTCGAAGACGATTCGGTCCTCAGGATCTGCGTCGCTCGCACTCTGAGGGATGCTGCGAACATCACCGAGCAGCAGGCGGATGTGTGGAACATCTCCGCTACGCTCAACAGAACCTTCTGAACCATGCCGACAGAACGCGACCTCGAATCATCGCCGACATCGGGGACCAATCGGGAGAGCAATAGATGAAAGACAGATTGTCGGTGACAAGCATCGCTCTAGTGGCGCTCACGGTTGTTCTGGTGTTTGGGTTGAGCGGGTGCCTGTTCTCGCCCCGGACGCCCGACGGCCCCCCGGATGGTAGTGACATTCCGTGGGAGACGCCCGTGACGACGACGATCGTGCTCACGAACCTCAAGGCTGCTCTTGTGGGCGAGGGCACAGCGAACTACATGGACTGCTTCACTGACGACTTCCGCTTTCACGTCGATCCGGGGGACTCCCTCGATGCGGGTGAAGAGGGGGAGGCACGATACGCGAACTGGACGGCGAGCGAAGAAGAGCAGGCGGTCTCAGGTATCTTTGCAGAGGCATCCGCGATCTCGATCTCCTTCACATCCTTTGAGCCGCCCGACGAGTCACAGGACGAGACCTTTCGGAGGGACGACTATGTCCTGGTCGTCGATTGGGCGCCCGGGCAGCACGTGAGCGAGCAGATAGTGTACAAGGGCCGGGCAACGCTCCATATGCGGAAGACCGGATCGCGTTGGGCCATATACGAGTGGGTCGACCGCCGCACCGAGGCGCCGGAGGACTTCGTGACGTGGGGTGTCCTGCGGGGCGACTACAGGAACTAGCAAAGAGCTTTCAGCCTCGAATACTCAGGCTTGACAAGCGTCAGATCCTCTGAAACAGCGAGAAAGCCCGCATGGGCACGAGGCTTGCATCAATCCCACCCACAGGCTTCGCACGCAGAACCAGTGGTCATCGATGCGATTACGGTGCTGCGCGCGAGCTTGACTTGTGCATGCCAAACTGGTATATTTGGTTGTGAGTAGGGATACAGAGAAGGAGATCGACATCATGAAACGGGTAGTGCCATGGCGACTGGCCGTAGTCGTCGTTATTTCAGCTCTCATTGTGCCGTTGAGCGGGTGCTGGAACCCCTTCGCGCCGCCGGATGGCGATCCCCAGGATCCCGTTGACGAGGGTTTCCGCGAGAGAACAAGCCCCGAGAACGTCATTCACAATCTGACCCGCGCATATGAGCAGATGGATGCTGAACAGTATCTTGCCTGTCTCGCGGATACGTTCACTTTCTGGCTGTATCCTGCGGACGTGCACGCCGACCCGACACTCCCATGGTATTGGTTGAAGGCCGACGAGGTACAGATCGCTGAGAGCATGTTTGGTGAGGGCACGGACATCGACTACATCACCCTGACGCTGACTCAGCACGGTGACGAAAGTGAGATTCCGGCCGCCGACCCGCTCGACCCGTCCAGCTGGCAGTACGAGCACGTTACAGATCTGAGCGTCTACATCGACGACCTGCAGTTGTGGGCGAACGCCGGCGCGCGCTTCCTCTTCTCGATCGATCCCCATGAGCCCGCAAGCAGTGGTGGGGACCTCTGGGAGATTGCGGTATGGCACGACATCGTCATCAGCGGGCGGGGTTCTCACGATCACGAGGGTGGTGAGGAGATCTCCATCGGGCGCCTGAAGGCGCGATATCGCAACTAGGGGACCTAAATCCAGACTGAAATCCGGAAGGGGGCGGGAGACCGTCCCCTTTTCTTATGTCGTGTTGACTGACCGGGCTTCTCCCCATAGAATCCAAGTGCAAGCACGTGGACGGTCCTCCGGTTCCCGGAGATTGGACGAATTCACCAGTACCCTGACAGCAAGCGAGTTACGCTGCGTCCCCCTCTGCGAGGTTTCAGACCTTGGCCAAGCTATCCAAGAAAGCGAGACTCGAGCGGAGAGCACACGCCATGTCGCGCATCCGCCGGTGGCTCCTGGTCATCGCTCTGGGCACGATTGCCTTACTGGTCATCGCGGAGCTCAGATCGAGCGGGAGGCTTTCGGAGTTCACATCACGCATTTTCGATGGCGGGGATATCTCGCGCCACGCGGAGCGCGTGAATAGCGCGATAGACGGGGCATTGGTCGCTCTGGAGATAGAGGGACTTGAGAGCGTGCGGGAGGAGCTGGACGAAGACGGGGTGAAGCGAATCACATGGGAGAAGAGCGGCCGCATTCCCCGTGGCGAGAGGCTGTATCGCTGCAATCTTGAGATCACGAACGCAGTGCGGTCGGCGGGAGGAGAGATACTTCGGGTACGCGAGAGCGACCCCAACTGGCGGGATCTTCGAACACTCGACATGCGATTCGGGATCAAGGGCGTCGAAACGCATCACCTTGTTCTGAGCGAGTCACCTCGCGGGACCGAGGCACCCCGACCGCCGAAGGCAGAAGAGGGTCCGATGATCGCCATCGTCATCGACGATTTCGGACACAATATGTCCGCGACCACGCGCGGGTTTCTCGAACTTGACTACGCCGTGACGATAGCCATTCTTCCGCACACACCTCGCGCCCCGGCTGTAGCCGAGGCTGCACACGGCGCGGGGAAAGAAGTGCTCGTTCATCTCCCCATGGAGCCGAAGGGCTTCCCGGATGTGGATCCCGGCGACGGCGCCCTCCTGCTCTCGCAGTCGGCGTCGGAAAGAGGAGAGATGGTGCGCGAGTGCATCTCTGACATTCCGCACGCCGTCGGAGCGAACAATCACATGGGCTCGAGACTCACCGAGGACACCTCGGCGATGAGAAGCGTCATGTACGTTCTCAAGGAACGGGGGTTCTTCTTCGTCGACAGCATGACAACCCCGCTCTCGGTGGCTCGAGCTGAAGCAGCGCGTGCCGGGGTTCCGACGGCGCGCAGCAGTATGTTTCTTGACAGCACCTTGGATGAAGCGGGACACAGAGATGTTGAGGGCAAGCTCAGAGCCCTCGAGGAGCTGGCAAGAAGAAAGGGTGTTGCGATAGGAATCTGCCACCCGAGGCGGGAGACCTTGAGTGCTCTCCGGCGGATGCTCCCTGGCATGATGGAACGGGGGTGTCGAATCGTGCCGGTCTCAAGGATCGTGCAGTAGTCGGACGCGTGCGACGCGCGGCCGCACCGTGTGCTGATGAGGAGGAGCATCCATGAGGCTGTCCGTCAATGTCGACCATGTCGCCACAATCAGGCAAGCTCGTATGGCCGGTGAGCCCGATCCCGTATGGGCGGCCGTCGAGGCAGAGCTCGTCGGAGCCTGCGGAATCACAATCCACCTAAGGGGAGACCGGCGACATATCCAGGACCGCGATCTCAGGCTTCTGAAGGAGACCGTCGCGGGCGTTCTGAATCTGGAGATGAGCACGTCTGACGAGATGCTGGATATCGCACGCGACGTGTGTCCCCAGATGTGTACGCTGGTTCCGGAGGGCGAAGGAGAGCTGACAACTCAGGGCGGACTCGATATCATATCCGAGGAGGAGAACGTCCGCAAAGCCGTCTCCGCGCTCAAGGAATCGGGAATCACAGTGAGTATCTTCATTGATCCCGATGTGGTTCAGGTCGGACGCGCGAAGGCCGTTGGCGCCGACATCGTGGAGCTTCACACGGGCATCTATGCTGAAGCCACAGACCCGGACGAAATCGAGCGCGAATTCGAGAAGGTACGTGTTGCAGCGATAGCGGCACGTGAGATGGGCCTCAGAGCTCATGGCGGGCATGGACTCACCTATCTGAATATCGTTCCAATAGCGGCCATACAGGAGATCGATGAACTGAGCATCGGCCACAGCATTGTTTCAAGGGCCGTTCTGGTCGGGATGAGCGGGGCCGTGGCTGAGATGATGTCCCTCATGGAAGGTGCCTAGTTGCATCCCCCGCGTCGGCTGGATCATCATTTGTCATTGCCATCGCCCGCATCTCAAGCTATGTTATAGAGTTCTGTTTTGAACTTGGGAACCACGTACCGCGTCTGGAACCGGAGGGGACGCGTCCGCGGAGGTAGTAGATGACGTCGAACATGCGATGGAAGGTTATCCTCGTTCTGCTCGTCCTTGTCCTGGCGGTGTGGCGGTCGTCGTATACGTTCCGCTTCCTGTCTCTGGATGAGGCCGGGAAGGAACAGATGACTGAGGAACAACTCGAGAATCTCAAGGCGAACGCTCTCAGCTTGGGTCTCGATCTTCAGGGCGGGATGCATATTGTGTTGGAGGTGGACAAGGAGGGGCTTCCGGCCGATGAGGCGGCGGACGCGATGGAGCGCGCCGTTGAGGTTATCACGAACCGGATCGACCAGTTCGGTGTGGCCGAGCCATCCATTCAGATCGAGGGCGACAACAGGATCATAGTTCAGCTGCCCGGTTTGAAGGATGAGCAGAGGGCGAAGCGGCTTATCGGGCGGACTGCACTGCTCGAGTTCATCGCTGTTGCGCCACCGGCCGAGACCGACATTGTCCTCCGGGCGATCGACCGCGCGTTGGTCGACACGCTCGCCGCAAGCGGCGAGTTGTCGCCGGAGTCAGAGACAGGGCTTCCGTTGACCGAGGCGGAGCAGCTCGCAAAGGAGCACCCCTTCTCGATCCGCGCTCGCTACCTGCAGCAGCTTCCGTTCTTCCTTGAGGAAGATGTGAAGTGGGCGAAGGAACAGCTCGAGAGGATCGATCTAGACAAGGTTCTGCCGGCCAATCCCAGCGATCCGAGCAGGCCTCGCTACAGAATCGCCTGGGGACAGGACGCGCGACAGTTTGGCACTGAGGAGAAGTATCGGGCGTTCTTTGTTCTGGAGGAGGAAGCGATCCTGACGGGGTCAGCGATAGTCTCGGCAGACGTGAGGCCGGGACTGGACCAGGACAACCCGAACGCGCCCGGCGTATCGATGAGATTGTCGCGGGCAGGTGGACGGACGTTCGCCAAGCACACGGGTTCGCACATTGGTGAGTATCTGGCGGTGGTTCTGGACGGTTCTGTCTACAAAGCTCCGGTCATCAAGTCCCGGATACCTGCCGGCACGCCGACTTCCATCACGGGTGGCTTCTCAGATGAGGAGGCGAAGGACCTCGCGATCATCCTCCGCGCAGGCAAGCTGCCTGCGCCGATGACCGTGATCGAGGAACGGACGGTCGGTCCATCACTCGGTAGGGATTCGATCACGCTGGGTCTCCGTGCGATGGCGATCGGTTTCATTCTCGTCGTCATCTTCATGCTTGTCTACTACAAGGCGTCCGGCGTTATTGCCGTGGCTGCTCTCATGGCCAACCTGCTGATCGTTATCGGGATCATGGCAACGCTTCCCGTGAATCCGCGTCCGGCGCTTACGCTCCCGGGTCTCGCCGGTCTGATCCTTACGATCGGGATGGCGGTCGATGCGAACGTGCTCATTTTTGAGCGCATTCGTGAGGAGCTGAGAAACCAGAAGACCATCCGCGCGGCGATTCGTGACGGTTACGAACGCGCGTTCATGACCATCATGGATGCCAACGTGACCACTCTGATCGCGGCGGCCGTGCTGCTTCGCTTCGGCAGTGGTCCTGTCAAGGGGTTCGGAGTGACACTCTCACTTGGAATCCTCGCGAGCATGTTTACCGCTATCGTTGCGACGCGGGTAGTGTTTGATCTGATCACCGTGAAGTGGAATGTCAAGAACCTGAGCATCTAGCGACCCCCCGGAGCGGGTGAGGACGGCTCCGATACTGGAGGACACAATATGGAGTTTCTTGTCGGCACCAAATTCAACTTCCTCGGGCACCGCAGAGCTGCGTTTGTTCTGTCAGCAGCGCTCATCCTCATGGGTGTCGTGTCGGTAGTTGTTCAGGGTGGACTGAAGCTGGGCATCGACTTCGCGGGCGGCGTGCTCTTGCAGGTGAGATTTGAGAACCCTGTGGCGGCGGAGGATATCCGCTCCACGCTCGATGCGATCGGTGTTGAAGAGGCCGAAATACAGCACTTCGGAGGTGACCGTGAGGCCATCATACGGATGTCGGCTCAGTGGGCGGAGGAGCACGATGTGGCAGGAGAGGTCCTGACGGCGCTCAACGAGCACATTCCCGATAATGCTGCTGAGTTCATGCGGGAGGAGCTGGTTGGACCCAAGGTCGGGCGAGAGCTTCGCGGCAAGGCCGCGATGGCGATTCTCTATGCCTTGATTGGCATCCTTATCTATATCTCGATCAGGTTCGAGTTCAAGTTTGCGGTCGGTGCGGTCGCTGCGCTCATTCACGATGTGGCGATTACACTCGGCTTCTTCTCGCTCACAGGTCGGGGGCTGACGCTGCCTGTTATCGCGGCTCTCCTGACGATCGTCGGCTATTCACTGAACGACACGATCGTTATTTATGACCGAATCCGGGAAGACAGAAGGAAGCTGTACGGAAAGAGCTTCGTGGATATCGTCAATACGAGTCTCAACGAGTCACTGAGCCGGACCATTGTCACGTCAGTGACGACACTCCTTGTTGTGCTGTGCCTATTCATCTTTGGTGGAGAGGTCATCAAGGACTTCGCATTCGCGCTCTTGATCGGCATTGTTGTCGGCACCTACTCATCGATCTATGTGGCCAGCCCACTGGTCGTCGAGTGGCAGATAGCCGCGGAGGCCCGGAAGCACAGGAAGTAGGTCGTGGCGAGACGTCCACGAGAAGCACTCCTTGGCGGCGCTCTTCGGGGCGCCGCCATTTCTTGGGTGCAGGCGGTGAACTGATGTGGCGCCGGATGCGTCCAAGTAGACGGCCTTGGGATTGGGCGGTCACTGGGCAGGCGGACAGAGCAGAGGCGATCACAGTAGAAGCGGTTATGGGAGAGACTATGCGGCGCAGACATCCCCCAGGATATCGACCCGGAGCATTCATCAGTAGTTCCTTCGCTCTCGCATGTGTGATTCTACTTGCTGATGCGGCTCTGCCGATCTCCGCGGTCGTGGCGAGCGACGTGCGGCGCGGGATCACGATCGCACAGCTGAAATACCGCGGCGGTGGCGACTGGTATGCGAACCCGACGGCCCTTCCGAATCTGCTCGCCGAACTCGGTCTCAGATCCGACCTGGATATTGCGACCTCGCCGGCCACGGTCTCTCCCAATGACGAGGACATCTTCCTTCACCCCATTACCTACGTGACCGGACACGGGCGGATACACTTCAACGAAGAAGATGTCAGCAATCTGGCAGCGTACTTCGAGCGGGGTGGATTCATGTGGGTTGACGACAACTACGGTCTCGACCCCTATTTCAGGGCGGAGATAGCGAAGGCGCTGCCCGGGAATCCCCTGGTCGAGCTTCCGTTCGACCACGACATCTACCATTCATTCTACGACTTTCCGGACGGACTACCGAAGATCCACGAGCATGATGGTGGGCCGCCTCACGGATACGGCATCTATCTTGATGGGCGCATGGTCGTGTTCTACAGTTTCAACACCGACATCGGCGATGGGATGGAGGACAGGGAAGTTCACAACGATCCTCCTGAGAAGCATGAGGCTGCGCTCCGCATGGGAGTGAACGTCATTGTCTATGCGCTGACGCACTGAGGGTGAGGCGCCGGCGTCGGCGCGTGCCGGGCCAGATGAGGCTACTGGCGCGCGCGGAGATACTCGTATGACGCGGACCGAGCAGAAGCACACAGAGCTTGTAGAAGTCATCACGCACATCTGGCGACGCTGGAGACGTCACGTCGCGTTCACGGGGCTCACCCGCACTCTGGTGTTTCCGATAGCAATTGCCACCCTACTCCTTACGGTCGATTCCCTCTGGATTCTCCCGACGTGGCTTCGCGCGGTCTGGGTTGGTCTGGTTCTTCTGTCTCTCGCAGTCGGGGGCGGTCTATGGTTTATCCGTCCGCTTCTGAGGCAGTTCGATGCGGTCTCCGTGGCTGCTCGAATCGAATCGAAATTCCCGGATCTCGGTGAGAGACTCGAGTCAGCAACGGAACTCTGGAGCAAGCGCGGAACGGGACGACACGGCTACTCGACCGCCCTTATCGATGCTCTCGTTATGGAGACGGCATCGGCAGTTGCAGGGGTGGATCTGAGCCCGGCAGCGCGGGGCAGTGGGCGTCGTCGAGCTGTGCGTATGCTCGGCCTGACAGTGCTTGTATCCGCTCTTATCCTGGTTGCGCTCGGGCCGCGCGTCGGACCTGCTGCGCGGAGATTCGTGCATCCGCTTGCCCGCGTTGAGCGGATGTCTGTGACTATCGCGGTGGAACCAGGAGACACAGAGCTTGTTGCAGGGGAGAACCTCCTCGTGACCGCCGTTGTCGCAGGGCCGGCGAGAGCTCCGGCGACACTCGTGTTCCAGTTCGAAGGGGAAGTGGTAGTAGAGCGGGTGATGAGAGACCTGGCGGAGGTGGACGAAGCAAGGAACGGAGAATCCTCCAGGCGCAGCTACGAGGTGACGCTCACAGACGTGCGCACCCCCCTTAGATACTCCATAACAGCCGGTGAAGTCGAGAGTCCGTGGTATCGCGTCGACGTTCTTGAGCGACCGTTTGTTTCAGGCATCCGCCTTGACCACGCTTTCCCCGCCTACAGCGGACTGGTCCCCAGAACCGTCGATGAGAACAACGGTGACATCACTGGGCTCAGAGGGTCAGAGGTGACGGTGACAGTTAGCGCAGGCAAGCCTCTTGAATCGGCAGCTCTCGTGATGCGCTCCGGGCGTCGCATCGAGCTTTCCCGTCGCGGCCCCAGCAGCTTCATCGGTGTGATCGCGATATACGGGAGCGACATCTACTCGATTGAAATCCTGGATACTGACGGCCTCTCTAACCTGAATCCTCCCGCCTACTCAATTGTCGCCGTGCGCGACGAGTACCCGCTCGCGAAGATAGCGGAGCCGGGCGAGGATCGCGAGCTTCCACACGACATGCTGCTGCCACTCACGGTCTCGGCGATAGACGACTACGGGATCTCCAGGCTGACGCTCCACTACGCACTGCAGGGACAGACCGAAGAGCACGCGGTTTCCCTCGCCGAGTTTGGGACACGCGGAGGGCGGGAGGTAGTGCACGATTCCGTCTGGGATCTGAGCGAGACAGGTATCATGCCCGGCTCGGTTCTTATGTATTTCGTCGAGGTCGTCGACAACGACCTCATCGGGGGACCGAAAAGCGCACGGACCGAAAGCTACCTCATTCGTTTTCCCTCCATGGCCGAGATATACCGGGAGGTCACCGGCGAACAGGACGACATCCTCGATGAACTCGACGATCTTGTCGATGAGCAGAAGGAACTGAAGGATGAGTTTGAGGAACTCCGTGAGGAAGTGCGAAGCGATCCCGAAATCAACTGGCAGGATGAGGCGAAGGTCGAGCAGTCCCTTAGGAGCCAGGAGGAGGCGGCGGAGCGTGTGAGTGAGATGGCGTCGCGGATGGCTGATCTCTCCGACAGGATGAGCGAGACGGATCGCGTGACTCTCGACTCTCTCGAGAAGATGGATGAGATCTCAAAACTCATGGAGGAAGTGGCTACCGACGAGATGCGGGAGTTGCTCCAGAAGATCAGAGATGCAATGCGGGAGGTGCGCCCCGAGCAGGTAGCCGAAGCGATGAGCGAGATGACGTTCACGCAGGAGGACTACCTCAAGCGGCTCGAGCAGACCCTGAATCTCCTTAAGAGGGTGAAGGCGGAACAGGGGCTGCAGGATGTCGCGAAACGCGCTGAACGTCTGGCGGAGCAGGAACAACGCGTAGCCGACAAGAGCGCGGAATCCCCGGGACAGGAACAGTGCGCGGATATGGCGGAACGACAGGAACGGCTTCGCGAGGACGCGGAGCGGTTGAGGGAGGATCTCGAACGCGCCATACGCGACATGGAGGAGGTCGACCGCGAGACGGCGGATGCGATGCAAGAGGCCGCATCGGAGTTCGACAAAGCTGAGACGCTGGAGAAGATGCAGGAGGCGGCCCAGAAGCTCGCCGGGTTGAAGCCGCAAGAGGCTTCCTCTCAGTGCGAATCCGCAGCCAGTGATCTCAAGGCCCTCTTTACGAAACTCTCATCGTGTCAAGGGGGCATGTCGTGCAGCATCCAGCAGCGCGACCGCGAGACCGTGCTGCGGGCGATCGGTGAGCTTCTCGGCGTGTCTCAAGAGCAGGAGGAGATTCTGTCTGCGGTCGAAAACAGACAACGCCTGCCCCGAAGCGAACAGATCGAACTCGTCGCGAAGCAGACGGATCTCGCGGAGTCCGTATCGTTTGTGGCGGAGCGCATGTTCAGGGTGTCCAAGAACTCATTCAAGATCGATGCTGGTCTCTACCGGATCTTCGGCATCATCGAGATGGAGATGGCCCGATCGTCGGCGGCGCTGGCTGACGGCCCCATGTCTGCAGCACGCAAGGAGGCTCGGAACGCGCTCGGCCGCGTGAACTTCCTCATCGTGAAGCTCCTCACCGCGAACCAGTCGAGTTCCTCGAGTGGATCCAGTGGCGCGCTCGAACAGATGATGCAGCAGCTGCAGCAGATGGCCGACCGGCAGCAAGAGATGAACCAGATGATGGAGGAACTGAGCCGCCGAATGGAGGAGCAAGGGGAAGGCTCGACCTTTGAGGATGAGCT
>JAUWBY010000203.1 GCA_030609605.1 Candidatus Eiseniibacteriota bacterium | reverse complement strand
GGGGCGGCATCTTGTTCTCTGTCCTTCCCATCGCCGTCATCATCGCGTTCTGGATCTTCATCATGAGATCGATGCGCGGAGGCTCGGGTCCGGGAAAAGCCTTCAGCTTTGGAAAGAGCAACGCTCGCCTCCTCACAGAAGACAGGCCGGATGTGACATTCGATGACGTGGCTGGGTTGCCGGAGGCCAAACAGGAACTCCAGGAGATCGTTGAGTTCCTGAAAGAACCCCAGAAATTCCAGCGTCTCGGGGGAAAGATCCCCAAGGGCGCGCTTCTCATCGGGCCTCCAGGCACCGGCAAAACCCTTCTTGCAAAGGCCGTTGCGGGAGAGGCCTCGGTGCCTTTCCTCTCCATCAGCGGATCGGACTTCGTCGAGATGTTCGTTGGTGTCGGCGCGTCGCGCGTGCGAGACCTCTTTGAGCAGGGCAAGGCAAATGCTCCCTGCATTATATTCATCGACGAGATGGATGCCGTCGGACGCACGCGGGGCGCCGGGCTGGGCGGAGGACACGACGAGCGCGAGCAGACTCTCAATCAGCTTCTGGTAGAGATGGATGGCTTCGAATCGAATGAGGGTGTCATTCTCCTGGCCGCCACCAACCGCCCGGATGTGCTCGACCCTGCGCTTCTGAGGCCTGGGCGCTTTGATCGCCAGATAGTCATCGACCGTCCGGACCTTCGGGGCAGAGAGGGAATCCTGAAGGTCAGCGCGAAAGGCGTGACGGTCGGCGACGACGTCAACTACGAAACACTCGCCAGGGGCACGCCTGGGCTCTCTGGCGCCGACCTTGCGAACCTCGTGAATGAGGCTGCTCTTCTCGCCGCGCGTTCGAATCACGATGCGGTGATGATGAGCGACTTCGAGGAGGCGAAGGACAAAGTGATGCTCGGCACCGAGCGAAAGAGCGTCATCCTGACCAAGGACGAGATAAGGAATACTGCCTACCATGAGGCGGGTCACGCGCTCGTGAGCTGGCTGATACCGGGGTCCGACCCCATTCACAAGGTCACTATCATCCCGCGCGGCCACACGCTCGGTGTAACATACTTCCTGCCGGTCGATGAGCGCCACAGTTGGCCGAGACGCTACTGCCTCGACACCCTCGCCAACGCTCTTGGCGGACGTGCTGCAGAGATGATCGCTTTTGATGAGATCACGACAGGGGCAGCCCAGGATCTCCGTGTCGCAACTGACCTGGCCCGCCAGATGGTGTGCGAATGGGGCATGAGCGAGAAACTCGGTCCGGTCACATTCGGCCGTGAGGAACGTCAGATTTTTCTGGGCCGTGAAATCGCGCGGTCGAAGGAGATCAGCGAGGCCACAGCCGTTATCATTGATGAAGAGATCAAACATCTCGTCACTGACGCTCTGGCGCGTGCCCGCAAGCTCCTCGAGGAAAACGAGGACAAGCTCAATCTCCTCGCTGACGCCTTACTGGAGCGTGAGACGCTCTCGGGCGCAGATGTGGATAGGCTCTTCGGTAAGACGGCAAGTGCGGACGACTCCGGGGATATTGGGGGCTCTTCACGGAGTACCGGGGATCCGGGGGGCGCCGACCCAAACACAGACGACTCCGGACAGAGTGGAACTCAAGGGTAGCCATGGCCGACGTTCTCTCTCCACGTGTAATCCTCATTCAGTCGCGCGAAGATGCAGCCCGCGAGATGCGGGCCATTGGTGTTTGTGACGGGGGAATAGACGCAATGGAGGGCAAGGCCGAGACCGTTGTCATCAAGGTCACAGGCGTTGTCGTCCCCGTTGCGCATATCCTCAAGCAGCAGATGCTCT
The DNA here is from genome assembly GCA_030609605.1 of Candidatus Eiseniibacteriota bacterium. GTDB lineage: Bacteria > Joyebacterota > Joyebacteria > Joyebacterales > Joyebacteraceae > Joyebacterum. The sequence goes on along the minus strand of JAUWBY010000203.1, from coordinate 2,720 downwards.
CCCTGGGTGGCGAAGCCGCGGTGCATCAGAACGTGCTGACACATGCCGTCGAATCCAGCGACGTGCTCATCATGGGAACACCTCTTCAGATAAACAGACTCGTCGAGCGGCTTTCGTATCAGCCGTTCGACGTTCCGTCCCTCGGCGAGCGAATCGCCGAGATCATGAAAGCTGTGCGCGCATCTGGAACACGCACCCTGCGTGCCAGGAACTTCACACTGGACTTGGGCAAGCGAGTCCACGTGGTTGGCATACTGAATGTGACTCCGGACTCGTTCTCGGATGGAGGCCTCTACCTGCATCCGACCGAGGCAACGGCTCATGCGCTCACTCTCATCGAGGAGGGAGCAGACGTAATCGACGTCGGCGGACAATCATCGAGACCAGGTTCCGAACCCATCTCCGAGGAGGAAGAGCTCAAGCGGGTCATTCCGGTGATTCGCGCTCTCGCCGACGAATGGCAGGGTCCCATATCGGTAGACACGTACCGCTCACGCGTAGCCACCGAGGCATTGGATGCGGGCGCCGCAATCGTGAACGATATCTCTGCCTTCTCATTTGATCCCGGGATCGCTGATGTCGTCGCCGGATTCGGGGCCGCCTGCGTTCTGATGCATATCCAGGGTTCACCTCTCAATATGCAGGAGGCGCCTCGATACGACGACCTCATGGGCGAGATCGCCCATGTGCTGAACGATGCAATAAGGCGGGCCCGAGCGGCCGGTATCGGCAGCGACCAGATTGTCATTGACCCTGGGATAGGATTCGGAAAGACTACCAAGCATAACCTTGCCATCCTCAGGCGCCTCCCCGAACTCAAGGTGCTTGGAGCACCCATTATGATCGGGCCGTCGAGGAAGAGCTTCATCGGCAACGTTCTGGATCTGGCCGTCGATGAACGGCTTGAGGGAACGCTTGCGGCGACAGCGTACGCCGTCGTCCAGGGCGCACGATTGGTCAGGGTACACGACGTGAAGCCTGTGGTGCGAGCGGTGAGAATGGTTGAGGCTTGCATCGCTTCGCCCGAGTAGCCGGCGAGCACACATCGAACGGAGTTAGCCTGCGTGACCGGTTCTAGAATCATCATAGACGTCATCGACATCGCGATAGTCTCGTTCGTCATCTACCAGCTTCTCCTGCTGCTGCGCGGCAGGCGCGCTATGCAGATGTTCGTGGGATTGTTTGTCATAGTCGTCGTGGGTTTCATCGCTCGGTGGATCGAATTCGATGCTCTGAACTGGCTCATGTCGGGACTCAAGGGCCTGTGGGCCATCATCTTTATTATCTTGTTCCAGGATGATCTCAGACGGATGCTCGCCCAGATGGGACAGAGCCGATTCCTGAGATCGTTCGTAAAACTCGAGGTTCATGAATCGATAGACGCCGTCGTCTCCGCCGTCAAGGCCATGGCTGCAAAGAAGACTGGAGCACTGATAGTCATCGAGCGTGAGGCGCGACTCATGAACTACTACCAGACCGGAGTGATGCTCAACGCACCTGTGGTCTCAAGCCTGCTCGTCTCCATCTTCACGCCACTCACACCGCTTCATGACGGTGCTGTTATCGTCAGCGGCGACCAGATCGTGGCAGCCAGGTGTACTCTGCCCCTCTCCCAGAATCCATACTACGTGCACACGCTCGGCACGAGACACCGCGCGGGCGTCGGCCTGACAGAGGAAACGGATGCGCTGGTCGTTGTCGTGTCTGAGGAGACGGGTCAGATATCATTCGCTCTCGGAGGACAGGTATCGAGAGACATATCCTTGAGCACTCTCAGAGAACGCCTGTCACAGCTCCTGAAACCGCAGTCTACCGAGACCACCGGAAGCTAGAGGAGAAACGGATGTACCAGCATCGACGGACCAATCGCATAATCGGCTGGACGATGGGGGCACTGTCCTTCATCACCTACATTCTAACAACAGCGCCCGTCGTTGCGTTCTGGGACAACGGTGAGTTCATCGCCGTAGGCTATACGCTGGGCATCGGACATCCGCCGGGATCGCCCGTCTATACGCTTCTGACCCGCCTCTTCGGCCTTCTTCCTTTTCCGAACGTCGCGGTCGCAATCAACTTCATGTCAGTCCTCGCCGCCGCGTTGGCGATATCTTTCTTCTACTTCGCGCTCGCCGCGATGGCGCGGAGGTGGGAGGGCGAGATACGCTCGTTCGCTGACGGACTCCCCACCTACGTCACAGGGATCACGGCAAGTTGCTTCATGGCTTTCTCCTTCAGCTTCTGGGAGAACGCCCTCGAGGCCGAGGTCTATGCAACCAACATCCTGCTCATGGCTGCCACCCTCTGGCTTGTCCTTCGCTGGTCGGAACTGGGGAGTGCCCCGCGCACACGCAAGCATCTCTATCTGATTTTCTATCTGCTCGCACTCGGCATCGGCATCCACATGGGAAGCCTGCTGTGGGCACCCGCCTTCCTGGTATTCATGATCCTCTTCGAGAGGAACTACATCGGCTCGGTGCTCCTGGCAGTTCCTCTGATGATGGGCTTCGTCCTCATGTCGAAGAACATCGAGTGGTGGCGCGGACCCCTGGCCATGTGGTTGATCGGACTCGGACTCGCCGTTTTCTACGCGGTCCCAGCGTTGTGGCCCAAGCCGGTCAAACAGCCAAAGAGGTCAAAGACAAAGATCTTCGTGCCTGCCCTTCCAACATGGTTGTGGGGTAGTCTCGTGGTCATCGAGGTGGTTCTGCTGTTCGCTACGC
>JAUWBY010000338.1 GCA_030609605.1 Candidatus Eiseniibacteriota bacterium | reverse complement strand
GGATAAAAGTGTTACCAGTTGTCGACAAGTGGTAACACTTCTATCACATGCGTTCTCGATACCAGATCATCAAATCGAACCCCAGGATGGAGCCATGAAGCGAAGAGGAAGCAGTTTCGAGGAGGCGAAGTCCGTGTTCCGGAGGCACGGCGGGGTCCTCAGGACGCGTGAGGCAATGGAGGCAGGCATTCATCCAAAGACCCTCTACGACATGCGTGACTCGGGGGTCATCGAGCGGCTGAGCAGGGGAGTGTACCGTCTAGCGGAACTCGAACCCCTCGGCAATCCGGACCTTGTCTCCGTGGCCATCCGCGTACCCGACGGTGTGATTTGTCTCATCTCAGCCCTTGCCTTCCACGATCTGACGACTCAGATTCCTCACGAGGTCTATCTGGCCGTGCGCCGCGAGTCGCGCCCGCCGCAGATGGACTACCCACCTGTGCGGGTGTTCCGATTCGCAATGGCAGTATTCGGCGCGGGTGTGGAGACACACTCGCTTGACGATGTGCCCGTGAAAATCTACGGGGCTGAGAAGACCGTCGCTGACTGCTTCAGATACAGGAACAAGATCGGTCTCGATGTGGCGATCGAAGCGCTGCGCACGTACCGGGAGCGGCGGAGCATGGACCTCGACGCTCTCATGGACTTCGCACGACTCTGCCGTGTTGATGCGGTGATGCGTCCCTATCTGGAGGCCCTGCTGTGACGAAGCGGTCTCCCGTCAACATCGCTGCATCCATCCACGCTCGCCTTCGGAACGTAGCCCGCGAGCGTGGGCGTCCGTTCGATGAACTGCTCAATTACTACGTGATGGAGCGGTTCCTCTACCGGCTGTCCCGGTCGGCCCACGCCGACAAGTTCATTCTCAAGGGCGCGCTGATGTTCGTCGTCTGGGAGGCGCCCCTGGGGCGCCCCACGAGCGACATCGATCTGCTGGGACGGGGCGACCCTGACCCGGAGGCCGCGGCTGCCATCGTGAGGGATGTCTGTCGTGGGGTGGGGGACGGCGACGGCCTGACCTTCGATCCCTCAACCGTCGAGGCCGAAAGAACCAGGCTCGATGCCGAATACGACGGTGTGCGCGTCAAGCTTCGTGGGAACCTTGGGACTGCTCGCGTCTCCCTGCAGCTGGACATTGGCTTCGGCGATGCTGTTGTTCCACCTCCCGTACTGCTCGACTACCCGGTCATTCTGGATCTCCCCGGTCCGCGGCTGCGCGGTTACGTGAAGGAGACCGTTGTTGCGGAGAAGTTCGAGGCAATGGTGGCTCTCGGGCAGTCCAATAGCCGTATGAAGGACTTCTACGACGTGTGGTTCCTGTCCAGGACATTCGACTTCGACGGGGGCTTGCTCGCCAGTGCGATTGGCGAGACCTTCAAGCGTCGCACCACCGACGTTCCCGCTGAGCCACTCGCGTTCGGCGAGAGCTTCGCAACTGACACCGACAAGGTAACTCAATGGAATGCGTTTACACGCAGAATGCGTCTCGCGGACTTCGCTCCGTGCGAACTCAAGGATGTCGTGCACGGCCTGGGCGTCTTCCTGGGGCCGATTGCGCGCGCGCTGTCAGATGGCAAGCGATTCGACGATGCCTGGGTAGCTCCCGGGCCCTGGAAACTGAAGAGGAGATCCCGACCATGACCGGCAGAATCCTCACCGCACTGCTCATCTGCGCCCTTAGCGCGACGGCGGCCCTCGCCCAGGCGCCCGGCGAGCTCGGCTACACGGACGTGCCCGACATGCCAGATGGGATAGAGGGCGGGCGCATCCAGATGCTGTTCGAAGCTATCAACGACAACGACGCCGAGCTGGCGAAGCGGTTCCGCGAGGAATGCTTCTCCGACTCGTTGAAGGAGGAGCTGTCAGCGAAGGATGTCGTCGGGTTCGTCGAGCGCATCGCCCGCCGGACGGGCAGCATCGACTTCCACAGCATCCGCGTCTACGACCCGCCGCGCGAGGACGAGACGGTCATCATCTTCTGGGACAGGAACTTCGATGCCTGGAAGGCGTTCTCCTTCTACTACGCGGAGGGGGAGAAGCCCGACGGGCTTCTGGCCGGCTTCAACGCCAGCCGGGCGCGGACGCCGTCCGACGGCGAGCCCGCGGGTCCGTTCACGGAGGAAGAGGCCATCGCGCACATGTGGCCGTTCCTCAACCGGCTGTGCGAGTACGACCTCTTCTCGGGGACGGTGCTCGTCGGGAAGGGTAACGAGCTGCTCCTCGCGGCCAGCTGCGGGGAGGCGAGCAAGCGCTTCCACGTGCCCATCAGCATGGACACCAAGTTCAACATCGGTTCGATGAACAAGATGTTCACGGCAGTCGCCATCATGCAGCTCGTGGAGAAA
>JAUWBY010000060.1 GCA_030609605.1 Candidatus Eiseniibacteriota bacterium | reverse complement strand
CCATCTCTCCGAGGGCTTGCCATGACGCCTGGCCTTTCCGGCCGGGCGTCTCGCGCTCTTGGAGGCCGATATTGGTGTGGTACGCTCTGGTCGGTGTCTCAAGCGACGTTGCGGCTGCTACGTCGCCTCGCTGGGTGGGCCTCTGTCTGTCTTGAGATTCAGTGCATTGCGGGTCTGGCACCAGGGCCTGTAGCAGGTGATCGAGGCGTGGATATCGCCCCGCACCGTGGCCTCAAGTCGGCCACGTCGCAAGACCAGACCGGTGTCGTCGATCGTCGCGAGAAGCGCGCCGCAGGCCTTGCAGAGGACATCTCGTCTTCGTGGATTGCGAGGTACTCTTTCCTTCATGGTATGACCCTCCCCTTTGTCGCTCCTGTCGCCGTGACTGCTCTGGAGTCAACCTAAGGATTTCGGGGAGAACACTGAAGGGTGTGAAAAAAGAAAAACCGCCCACGCAACTGCGCGACGGGCGGCGTCTTAGAGGAGGAACGACCTATGGAGATTCCACAGATGGAGTGTGAAGCGGAGCTGGCGGCACCCCTCAGGCACGGTTCACCAGCGATGGCCGGACGAATCAGCCCTTGAGGAGGGCACTGATGTCGTGGACGAGGATCTGAGTCTCACTTGGGCTGAGTCGGAGTCCGAAGAGCTTGTGGCCCTTCCCATCCGTGAGCTTGTCTACGAAGACGCCCTTCAGCTTCTCGCCCTTGTTCATCTGTTCGACGAATCCATCCCACATCTTCCCCAGACGGTCTTTCGGCGTCTCGCCGGGCCCAGGGTTGAACGTAAGGAACCCACTCCCAACCCATTCCAGGAACTTCCTGGTGAGATCTTCCTCGGTCACAACAGCCACCGGCTCTGCTTCGGGTCTCTCGACGCGAGTAGACTGAAACAGCACAGAGATGAAGAAGAGCTGGCGCCGACCGATCTTGTGATCCACACCGTCGAAACGCCCCGTGCCTATGATCCGGGCGAGCAACTTTTCGTGGGTTCGGCCATCTCGGATCTCGTCGAGAATCAGCATTGATGATGGGAGTGTCGATTCAACGGACTCGGCTATCGAGGAGGACCTTGTCTTGGAGTCCTCGCCAGGGGGACGCTGGGGGGATTCGTAGTAATCGAATGCCTTTCGCTTCAGCTCGAACCTCCATCCGCACCCGGGTCTACCGAGGAGCCGTCGTCGAATGTACCCCTCCTCATCCAGGGCCTCCAAGTCACCCATGTACACGTCCGACCACCCCTCCGGCCGCCCACGATGCTGGAGGATGGCGAGGTCGGCTGCGCCCGTGTAGTCCGTCGAGTAGTGGAATGGTTCCTCGTCTGGCTGCAGTCTGTTGTACGCCTCAACGAGCCTGCGCAGCAGATCTTCTTGCCTGAGGGTGAGCGAGTTGTCAGACATCTCGAGCCTCCAGATTCTGCTCGTCGATTCGGGTGACGGTTCCAACGGGCTAGCGGGCGGACCGCGCAACGGCCCACGTCAAGCTTACCTCCGGAAGCCCGAGAATGCTGCCCCCGTTCTCTCCCCCGGCGCCCCCTTTCTCCATAGGAGGCAGATTCTTGGCAGCACCACCGCCGCCCCAGCATTGCCTTGATGAGGGTCCCCGAATGCGTCAGTCTACTAACCGGCGCGGCGTCGCGGAGCCGCAGGTCTGGTTCAAGATCGTCCACATCGCGGAAGACGGACACCACCGCGCACTTGGCGTCGCCATCCGCGAACAGACGGTCGAGATCGCTCTGGGACCGAAGGGGGCGTTCAAGAACGGCAACGTGGGCGCTGTGACGCGCCGGGTGGCGACGGATCGGGTCGTCAGCGCCCTACCGGAGCCAAGGGCCAGACCGAAACCGCCCAAGGAACCCAAGACGCCCAAGGTGGTCGAGCTCCTCCGGGTGGCCATTGAGTGGCAACGTCAGCTGGATGCGCGCGAGGTGGGCAGCCAAGCCGCAATCGCCAGGCGCGAGGGTATCACCCGGGCCCGGGTGACGCAGGTCATGGCCTTACTGCGGCTCGCGCCGGAGATCCAGGAGCAGATTCTCGCTCTCCCCCGCACAGTCCGCCGACCATCCATCAGCGAACGGGCGCTGCGGCCTATTGCAGGGCTCGAGAGTCCCGCCGACCAGAAGGCCAGGTTCCATGAGTTGACTCAGCTGGCCGAGTAGGCGAAACGGAATCAGCGTGCTTCCAGCCTCACGAGGTGGTTCTTCGGCATCCCATCCCATGTTCGGCGGTCAAGGCTGCAGCCATTTTCCTTCTTATGTGTACCGCCCCACTGCTTGAAGAAGAAGGAAACGCCTTCTCGGCAACACTGCTTACGGATCTCCCTTCCCCAGGCAGCCTCGACGGGCCGGGCTTGCGGTCCGCTTTCTCCGCCAACGATGACCCGGTCGATGTCGGAGAGGTCGAGAACACCCAGTGGGCCCAGCAACGGTTCCAGCGACAGCAGCTTCACGGCTGCTCCCTTCCTCCCGCGAGCGCGGGCATACAGATAGCACGGGGATTCGATGCCATCGCTTGAACCGCTCATCTTGCCTTGCCCCGCTGGCTGGAGGATGGATAGACGCAAGAAGCCGGCCCGTCTCGCGCCGCGGCCAAGCCGTTGCCTCTAGTTGACGGGCCGCCAACTTGTGCTATCATCGGTGGAGCGGCTGACCAACAATCACGCGAGGAGCTTGGCCGAGGCGCACAATGCCGGGCGTTCTCAGTGTCTTCCCTCTGCATCTCAGTCGCGATCGCTGTCGAACCTGATGAGACGGCCCAGAATCTGTGCTGAGGAGTGCCGCGGCCTCATGGACGTGCGGCCCGTGGAGAGCGAATTCACCCGGCCCTGTCGGCCGAGGGAAGAGACGCCACGCCGACATCAGCTGATCACCGTCCGGCCATCTACAGCACGGTCTCGTGGTTCCAGCTTCCCCCCGTTCGGCAGCCAACGCGAAGTTGGATCTCTCGCGCCAAGGAGTCACATGAGTGGTGGTCTGGTAAGCAAGAAGACACGGAGCGAGTTCCGCGAGTGGCTCGTTGGCTCTCCTCTTCGAGTTATTCGGGAGCTGTTCGACGACCGCGGAGTTGCGTTGGGATCGGTTCCAGCCTCTCAGCTTCCGGGTGGGGATCGCCGGTCGCTTGTCGAGGAGTACTACGCCTCGATCGACTGGTCAAACCCAACGGATGTTCAGAAGATCCTCAACGTGTACGAAGACATCATGCTCGATGTCGTTGATAGAGATCCCAGTCAGTTGACTCGTTTCAAGCGCTTGCTCGAACGCGACGGCTACGAGTACGAGGGCTCGCGCATTGTGGCCACGGGGCTTGATGCAGACATCGTGGCTTCTGTTTCTTCTGGATCGCTCGACTGTGACCATCTGGATCGCTACGTCGATCGAATCAACAGCTCGATTGACTCTGACCCCGCGCTCGCAATCGGATCTACCAAGGAGCTTGTCGAGGCGGTCCTGAAGACCATCCTCGATGCTAGAGGCACTCCGTACGATCGGCATGAGGACGTCCCCAAGCTCCTCAAGCGAGTTCAGGGTGCCCTGCAGTTGATCCCAGGAGACGTTGAGGAAACCAAGAAGGGTGCGGAGATCATTCGACGCACACTCGGCAGCATCGGGTCCGTAGTCGTCGGTGTCGCGGAGCTGCGCAATCTCTATGGTACTGGGCACGGGCACGGTCGGAATCGCGGAGGCCTGCGTACGAGGCACGCACGACTAGTTGTCGGTGCTGGGGTCGCGCTGTGTCGGTTCTTGCTGGAGACGCAGGCAGCGCGCGAGGGACTGGAGGTCTAACCAGCGCACGCATTCAAGGGGTGAACGGTGCGCTGTCAACTGAGCTTTCTGCCGCGCCTCGCGGCCCCGCGCGGGTGCAGTACTGCTAGCGAGAGAGGACACCCATGCCACGACTCACTGAACAGGAGCAGCAAGAGATCATCAGGTATCTGGAGGCTGACAAGCCCCTCCCAGACAAGTACCGCTTTCTGCTCTTCGAGGAGAAGCGTGAGGTGGAACTCGTTTGGAATGGCAAGACCAGCGAAGTCTCCAATATCGTCTTACCCTTCCAGGTGATCGAGCAGGTGGACGAGCCGCGTGCCGAGAGGCCCGAGGATACCACTCCTCAGTTCGGGCTCTTCGACGAGCGCGGTCGTCAGATCAGTGGGTGGACGAACAAGCTCATCTGGGGCGACAATAGGATCATCCTGTCATCCCTCAAGAACGGCCCGCTGCGCGAGGAGATCGAGAAGCAGGGCGGACTCAAGCTGATCTACATCGACCCGCCTTTCGACGTGGGTGCAGACTTCTCTGTAGACATCGAGATCGGCGACAACACCTTCACCAAGAAGCCCAACATCCTGGAAGAGATCGCCTACCGCGACACCTGGGGCAAGGGCGCGGATTCCTACATCGCTATGATCTACGAACGGCTGGTGCTAATGCGAGACTTGCTGGCCGAGGACGGGAGTATTTATGTGCATTGTGATTGGAGGGTGAGCGGGTATGTCAGACTGATTCTTGATGAGATACTCATGCGGAGCAACTTCGTGAATGAGGTGGTGTGGCGGTATGAAGGCCCTCAGTCTCCCAGCCCTCTCAAATTCGCATCGAAGCACGACACCATATTCCGGTACGCAAAGAACATCAGCAGCAATAGAGGCTACGAGCTGATGTACTTCGAGGAAGAGCCGCTTGATGCGTCCAAGTATAAGAGGGACGAAGACGGACGATTCTATTACACAATACCCAAGGGCGATTATACTGACGCCAGCATTCGGCGCCTCGATAGCGAAGGGAAAATAGCGTGGACGTCGTCCGGGACGCCGAGAATCAAGAAGTTTCTTGAAGTGTCGCCGAACGGCAAAACGCTGCTGAAGCCCAAGAAGATTCCAGATGTGTGGGAGATAACATCGCTTGGCTTGGCAGCTGGTAGCAGAGAGAATCTCTCATACCCCACCCAAAAGCCCGAAGCCTTGCTCGAACGCATCATCCGCGCCTCCTCCAACGAAGGCGACCTCGTAGCCGATTTCTTCTGCGGCTCAGGCACCACGGCAGCAATGGCGGAGCAGCTTGGACGCAAGTGGATTATCGCTGACTTGGGCAAGTTCGCCATCCACACCACGCGCAAGCGGATGATTGGTGTCCAGCGCACGCTCAAGGCTGAGGGCAAGGACTACCGGGCGTTTGAGATCCTCAACCTGGGCAAGTACGAGCGCCAGCACTACATCGGGGTCAACCCCAACTTACGCGAGGAAGAAAAGCGGCAGCAGATCGTGGCCAAGGAAGCAGCGTTCCTTGACCTGATTCTCCGGGCCTACCGGGCTGAGAAAACCGAGGGCTTCGGCACGTTTCACGGCAAGAAGGCAGGGCGGCTGGTCGTGGTCGGACCGGTCAACCTGCCGGTTACGCGGCTGTTCGTCGAGGAGATCATCCTCGAGTGCCGCAAGAAGCACATTACGAAAGTGGATATCCTCGGCTTCGAGTTCGAGATGGGGCTGTTTCCGAATGTACTGGACGAGGCGCGAGGCAAGGGCATCGACATCGCGCCCAAGTACATCCCAGCGGAGGTATTCGACAAGCGTGCCGTAGAGAAGAACCAAGTTGTCTTTCACGACGTGTCGTACATCGAGGTCAAGCCCCTAGTGAAGAACGGCAAGAGAGGCACAGCGCTCACTGTGGCTGTGGAATTGACAGACTTCTCAGTCTTCTACTCGCAGGACTCGATTGCCAACGCCGAGGCAACACTGCAGAACAAACGGAGCAAGATCGTGGTCGAGAGGGGCCAGATCGTCAAAGTGAGCAAGGACAAGGACGGCATCGTCACTCGCGAGACACTTACCAAGCACTGGACAGACTGGATCGACTACTGGTCGGTGGACTTCGACTTCGAGAGCAAACGCGAGATCATCCGGGTACAGGACTCCGACACCGGCGAGTGGAAAGAGCAGTGGACCGGGGACTACATCTTCGAGAACGAATGGCAGTCGTTCCGCACCAAGAAGAACCGCTCACTCGAACTGACCAGTGTGGGGCATGAATGCACGCCGGGCCGCCGAAGGGTCGCGGTCAAGGTAGTGGACATCTTCGGCAACGACACAATGACGATTGTTGACGTCAACGTGAAAGGCAAGTGACAATGGCACTGCACCCCGACTTCCCCGATTCGCCGCACGCGATTCTCGACCCTGCCGTACGTTGGTTTCCAGCGGATGAGACCTTTCGCGAAACGAGCAGTGACAAGCTGATGCCACCACTGGTCGCAGAGCTCCGACGCAAGGTGAAGGAGTTCCGGGACAGCGGTTATGTCGGAGCTACTGAGACGAGCAAGAGCCTGCTCGATTGGTGGTTCAAGACACCTCATCTACTGGAACAGGCCGATGGCACGCTAGATACGTTTGAGTACTACTTCGCCCAGCGTGAGGCGCTGGAGACCATCGTCTATCTGCATGACGTGGCGGGTGTGAAGGACAAATTCGACCTGATACGTTTTGACAGCAGCGGCATCGTGTCGGCAGGGATGTTCGATGAGACCTGGCGGCGCTTCGTTGTCAAGATGGCCACTGGCAGCGGCAAGACCAAGGTGCTGAGCCTGGCGCTAGCATGGAGTTTCTACCACAGGCTGTACGAGCCAGAATCGGACCTCTCCCGGAACTTCCTAGTGATCACCCCCAACATCATCGTCCTGGACCGAATCTACAAGGACTTCCAGGGACTACGCATCTTCTTTGAGGATCCAGTGATTCCTGACAACGGAGTCGGAGGACGGAACTGGCGTGATGACTTCCAGCTGACCCTTCACAAGCAGGACGAGGTGCGAATCACTCGGCCCACCGGCAATATCTTCCTGACCAACATCCATCGCGTCTATGCCGGCGATGACATCCCGCCCTCACCAGACGATGAGAACACGATGGACTACTTTCTCGGCAAGCGACCCACCGGCTCGACCACTGATTCCAAGGTAGACTTGGGCATGATCGTGCGCGACATCAATGAGCTGATGGTGCTCAATGACGAAGCGCACCACATCCACGACAGCAGACTAGCCTGGTTCAAGTCCATCGATGACATTCAGAACCGACTACTCCAGAAGGGGGGCGCACTGGCACTGCAGTTGGATGTGACCGCCACTCCGAAGCACAGCAACGGTGCCATCTTTGTGCAGACAGTCGCCGACTATCCGCTGGTGGAGGCGATCTCCCAAAACGTGGTCAAGCACCCTGTGCTGCCCGACGCTGCCAGTCGAGCGAAGCTTTCTGAACGGCAGAGCGCGAAGTACACGGAGAGATACGCTGACTACATCGATCTGGGGGTGATCGAGTGGCGCAAGGCCTACACTGAACATGAGAAGGTCGGCAAGAAAGCCATCCTGTTTGTCATGACGGACGACACCCGCAACTGCGATGACGTGGCGGAGTACCTAGAGGGCCACTACCCAGACCTGAAGGACGCAGTTCTAGTCATCCACACCAAGCGGAACGGCGAAATCTCCGAGGCAAGGACGGGCAAGGCCAAGGACGAGCTCGAGAAGCTGCGGAAGCAGGCGGCTGAGATCGATGACGAGGGCAGCCCCTACAAGGCGATAGTGTCGGTGATGATGCTCAAGGAGGGATGGGATGTGCGCAATGTGACGACCATCGTGGGCCTGCGCCCGTACTCAGCCAAGAGCAACATCTTGCCGGAGCAGACGCTGGGAAGGGGGCTGCGCAAGATGTACCCTGGGGGCCTTGAGGAATATGTCAGCGTTGTTGGCACGGATGCCTTCATGGACTTCGTCGAATCCATACAGGCTGAGGGCGTGGAACTGGAGCGCAGGGCGATGGGTGAAGGCACTGGACCCAAGACGCCACTCGTGGTGGAAGTTGATAACGAGAACGAGAAGAAGGACATCGATGCTCTGGACATAGGAATTCCGGTGCTCACGCCGCGAGTCTATCGGGAGTACAAGAACCTCGCCGACCTTGAAGTCAGCGCGCTAGGACACCGTCGCGTCGCATATGTGCAGTTCAGCGAGGAAGAGCAGCGGGAGATTGTCTTCAAGGACATCACGACGGGCGAGGTGACACATACCACAATCCTCGATACGGCAGGCGTGGCTGACTACCACAGCGTGATCGGTTACTTCGCCCAGACCATCATGAAGGAACTGCGGCTGGTCAGCGGATACGATGTGCTGTACGGCAAGATCAAGGCATTCGTACAGGCTGAGCTGTTCGGTCAAGCCATTGAACTGGAAGACCCCAACACGTTGCGCAACCTGTCGGAGCTGGCGGCCACAAAGACGCTCATCGAGACCTTCAAGAAGGCGATCAACGCCCTCACTGTGCGGGACAAAGGTGATGCCAAGATCCGTGACACCATCAAGTTGCGGCAGACTCGTCCCTTCGTAGTGAAGGACCAGGGGTATCTCGTGCCGAAGAAGAGTGTCTTCAACCGCATCATTGGAGACAGCCACTTCGAGCTTCTGTTCGCCCGCTTTCTGGAGGACTGCGACGATGTGATCTCCTACGCCAAGAATTACCTAGCGGTGCATTTCAAGTTGGACTACGTGAACGCGGATGGCGATATCTCCAACTACTACCCGGATTTCTTCGTCAAGCTGTCGCCCAAGGAAATCACCATTGTGGAGACCAAGGGGCAAGAGAATCTGGACGTGCCGCTGAAGATGGAGCGGTTGCGGCAGTGGTGTGAGGATATCAACCGGGTTCAGTCGGAAGTGACCTATGACTTCGTCTATGTGGACGAGGAAGGCTTCGAGAAGCACCGCCCCACGTCATTCCGGCAGTTGGCTGATGGTTTCAGGGCATACAAGGAGGAGACATAGCAGGGCGGTCCAATCCCCTGCGCGTTCTACGGTTCTCTCCTAGCGTACGACCCACCATCGTAGAAGATCTTTCCGTTGCAGGGCTCCAGGATCTCCGTGACGTCTCCAGAGCTGTTGGTCCGGAGAAGTGCGAAGGCTCTCACCTCCGCCTCCGGGAACGCTCCCTGCAAACATGTGGCCGCAGCAATGAGCATGCTTCCGCTCGTTACCACATCGTCGACCACGAGCAGGCGCTTCGGCGCCAAGAGACTGCTCTGGCACTGCATAGACGCCAGATGATCCGCCACGGTGGGCCGGGCAAGGCCCGAGACACTGGCGAATGCGGCCTTCTGCACCGGGTGCGTCCTGTCCAAGCAGTTCAGGATGTCCTCGACTAGCTTCGCCCGTTCCAGCTCCTCACAGATCCGGCGGCCCGGCCAGAGTGCACCCTTTGTAAGTGGCGCGCTCCGCGGGGCCGGTACCAGCCCTACATCCTGGCCGAAGAACCCGGCAAGCCCGATTGCGTCGAGCTCGGCCTTGAGCCGCTCTACTGCAATCTGGATCAACGGCTTGTCCTGCCCGGGCCAGACGGAGTCACGCTTCACCGCGTCCCGGACGTTCCGAGACCGCTTGGACACGGCGGATGTGCCACGCGGGGAGTAGAAGAGCAGGGATGCGAATCGAAGCTCAGAAAGGCATTGCTGCAGCTTGTTCACCTGTTCTCTCAGGGACGAACTCAAACAGCAGGTCGAGCGCGCGGAGCGAAACAACTTGCGCGCCGTAGCGCATCATATCCGTCGGCCATGTCAGGCGCGTGTTTTCCACGATGCTCTCGAAGATGAAGAGCGGCCGCCCTAGTCGAAGTGCCTCCCAGCCCTGGTGGAGCGAACCGCTCCCTTCCCCCGCTTCGACAATCACCGTCGCGTCGGAGACGAGGGCCATCGTTCGATTCCGCATTGGGAAGTTTCCTCGCTGAGACGGAGAGCCTGGCGGGAACTGCGAGATGCAGAGGTGGTCCCGCATTATGATCGCCTGAAGCCTGCGGTTACTCGCGGGGTAGGACTGGTCAAGTGGAGTACCGAGAACCGCCACCGTACGGCCTTTCGCGCCGATGGCCGCCCAATGCGCGGACGTGTCAATGCCTTCGGCCAGGCCGCTTACGATAACCACGCCTTGTTGGGCTAGCGTCTCAGAGAGCGCTCGCGCATTGTCGAGTCCCCTCTTCGAGGCCCTTCTCGAACCCACGATGGAGACGCGAGCGCCCGAGCGGAGAATCTCCGGATGACCGGCTACAAAGAGCCTCGCCGGAGCGTTCTTCCTCTCGACCTCGTTCAGGGGCCCAAGAAGACCCTCAGCGCTGTACTCCGCGAAATCCAAGAGTGCCTATCTCCATCTGTGCTGGCCGCTGGGCCGTGGAGCCTCCGCAGCATTCACCCTTGCGTGCAAGTCATTCTACCGCACCCTCTCTTCTCCGCAAAGCCCCAATTGCCCGTCCAGTCCGAAGCCCGCACTTCGCCTTCTGCTACCCCAACATCCTCTGTGGCCGCAGCAGGTGCACCTCCGTCGAGAGGACCTTGCCATCGGCCACCTAGTCCACACGGTCGCCAAGCAGGAAGTCAAGTGTGCCGGTTCGCATCGGTGATTCACCAGCTGTTCCTTGTCCCGACCGCCTTCTTGCCCTTCATCTTCATCACCACCGTTGGATCCTCTTCTCCGTGCTCCGGGGCGACCCCATGCCGCTCGTCGTGGCCATATGAGGGGGGGCTCTCTGGAGTAACTCACGTTATTCTAGACGAGATCGCCGAATCCGGGCTCGGCCGGCTCAACA
>JAUWBY010000262.1 GCA_030609605.1 Candidatus Eiseniibacteriota bacterium | reverse complement strand
CCGGTTCGGAGGCCGACCAACCTCGGGACAGACTGGCTTCCGGGGATCTGAAAGCCCTGACACGCTAGACGGGAAACTAGCGGTGTCCTGTGACCCGCAATCCGCTACAGCGGGGTCGAACACCCATCGAGGCTTCTCGGTGCGAGAGATGCAGTCAAGCAAGTAGTGTTGAAGGTCAGGTCCCGCGCAATCGGGCCCGGTGAATTCGGTCAGGGCCGGAAGGCAGCAGCCGTAAGCCGGCAGCACGATGTGCCGTGGGGAAACTTGACCGGAGCCAACTGCTCGTCTACGCTTCCGTGTCGAAGGTCGGAGTGGACGCGTGTCAGGGCTTCAGATCTCTGAAGAGCTTGCCTGGATACAATAGAGTGGGGGAGAGCGCATGTCCTACGTCGTGCTGGCCAGAAAATGGCGCCCGGAGACGTTCTCGGACGTCGTCGGTCAGAAGCACGTCGTGGCCACACTGAGTGCCGCTGTTCGATCAGGGCGGATAGCCCACGCGTACCTCTTCTCGGGGCCCCGGGGCGTCGGGAAGACCACGGTAGCGAGAATCCTCGCCAAAGCCTTGAACTGCGAGCAAGGCCCCACAGAGAACCCCTGCGGAAAGTGCGTGTCCTGCAAAGAAATCGCAAGGGGCAAAAGCCTGGATGTTATCGAGATCGACGGTGCATCCAATCGCAGGATCGAGGACGCGCGGAGTATCAGAGAGACGGTCCAGTACGCTCCGCTCGCCGGCCGCAAGAAGGTGTACATCATAGACGAGGCTCACATGTTGACTCGGGAAGCGTTCAATGCGCTCCTGAAGACACTCGAAGAGCCGCCCGAGCACGTCGTCTTCATCCTGGCGACCACGGAGTTCGGGAAAATCCCCGAGACCATCAGTTCTCGGTGTCAGCATTTCGATTTCCACAGGATCTCCCAGATGGAACTCGAGTCGCGTCTTCTCGAGATCGCGACTGCCGAGCATCTGGACGTCGCCGACGGGACCCTTGGACTGTTGACGGCGCGCGCGGACGGGAGTATGCGTGATGCCGAGAGCCTTCTCGATCAACTGATCTCTGTGGGGAAGACGGCCATCACTCCTGAGGATGTCGTGAGCATCCTCGGAATCCCCGACATAGAGGTTTACTTTCGCATCAGTGACGCGGTGGCGGATCATGACGCGGGTGTGGCGCTGGAAGCGCTGACTGGAGCACTGGAAGCCGGTTTCGATCCGCGGGATCTCATCGACGGGCTCGTGGAGCACCTCGGAAACCTCCTTCTGGCGACAGCTGCTCATGATCCGAAGAAACTGGTTGGACGGTTCGCAGAGTACCGCGAGCGCGATTCCGCATCGCTTGGTCTCGATGCTGATGACCTCGTGCGCCTCCTGAGAATAGGCATTGAGTCGCAGTCGGCAGTCAAGTGGAGTTCCCAATCCGCACTCCTTGTTGAGCTGGCCGTTGTCCGGATGGCGAGACTTGACCGAACCGTCTCGATTGATGATGTTGTGCGATCGATCGCCGGTGGCCGCGCGGGGTCAGGTGGTGGCGGAGCCCTCAAGAAAAGCAGCGCGTCTCGCTGCCTTCCGAACGACGCGAGCCTTGCCGGACCGGAGTGTCTGTCGGGATCTCCATCGCAATCGACGACTCGGCCGGCAGAGCGTACGCGTGCGATTGATTCGGAGCCGGCGTCGACACCGCCGAATTCTGAGAAAGGGCATCGTTCTGAGAAGACGACTGAATACGTCGGGGGAGTTGAGATGTGGCCGGATGTTCTCGCCGCGATCAGACGCGAGAAACCTGCGCTGGCGGCCTTCCTGAACGAAGCGGATGCAGCGGCGTTCTCCATGGGAGAGCTTGCCGTGACTGTTCATAACGGCTCGGGTTTTCATCGGGATCAACTCGAGGACCGTTCGAACATGAGGTTGATGGAGCGGATGGCGGGATCTGTTTACGGAGGACCTGTCAGGCTGAAGCTCAGGTTTGCGCCGACAGATTCGAGTACAGCCGGGAGTTCCGGCGAGCGACCACGCGCGGTGAGCCCCTCAGAGCCGCGCGCAGGAGCGGATGATACCATGCTGAACAAGGTCATCGAGATCTTCGATGGCAACATCGTCAAGGAGTCCTGACAGGAGCGCTGACGCATGGCAAACCAGATGTCCAGGATGCTCAAGGAAGCGCAGAAACTCGAGAAGCGCATGACGGCGGTCAGAGAAGAACTCGCCGGCAAGCGAGTCGAGGGTACCGCGGGGGGTGGTGTTGTTCGCGTAACCATGAACGGTCATCACGAGGTCATCTCGATCAAGATCGCGCCGGACGTTCTCGAGAGCAGCGACGCCGAGATGTTGGAGGATCTGCTCTTGTCAGCAATGGCTGATGCGAAGCAGAGGTCAGACGAACTTGCTGCAACTGAGCTGGCGAAGGTAACAGGCGGCTTGATGCCGCCTGGCCCAGGGTAGAGGATCAGTCCAGGAGATGCCACCGTGATTGGATTTCCGGCATCACTCGAACGTCTCGTTCACCTGTTCGCCCGATTCCCGGGGATTGGACGCAAGTCGGCAACCCGAATGGCTCTGAAGCTGCTTGCGTCGTCGGAGGCCGAGTGCGCGGAGCTTGCAGCTGCGATAGTGGATGCCAGAACGCGGACGATCGGGTGCTCCATCTGTGGTGGACTCACCGAGGATGATCCGTGCTCGATCTGCACTGATGCCCGGAGAGACTCGACGGTTGTGTGCGTGGTCGAGCGGCCGAGCGACATCCTGGCTCTTGAGCGGACTGGACGCTTCCGAGGACGCTACCACGTCTTGGGTGGTCTGCTCTCTCCGCTCGATGGCATCGGTCCCGAGAATCTCAGGATCGAGCACCTGCTGAGACGTCTTGCGGAGGAAGGGATCGGCGAGACTATCCTTGCACTGAACCCAACAGCTGAAGGTGAGGCCACGGCTCTGTACCTCGCGCGTCTTCTCGCGCAACGCGGCGCCAAGGTGACCAAGCTCGCCAGCGGGCTCCCGGTTGGCGGGGATCTTGACCTCGCTGATGAGCTCACACTTGGAACTGCCCTCGATGAGCGCAGGGCCATCTGAACAACCTGCCCTATCTGCACTACAAACACGCCCTCTCTGCTTTGCTCTTGACCGAGACATTTCATGGTGATAACCTCCCAAGTTGATTTGTCTAAGCGTGGGGCGGTTCCTGCGCGCGCAAGGAGGTTGCTGCGATGGCGGAGATGTTGGAGATCCGGTGGCACGGGCGTGGAGGACAGGGAGCCAAGACGGCCTCTCTGCTTCTGGCCGAGGCTGCTGCGATGGAGGGGAAGTACAGTCAGGGTTTCCCGGACTACGGGCCGGAGCGGATGGGTGCGCCGATGCGTGGGTTCAACAGGATCAGTGAAGAGCCGATCAGAGTCCATTGTGCCATCTACTCGCCGAAGATCGTAGTAGTTCTGGATGACACCCTCGTCAGCACTGTGGATGTCGCGTCCGGTCTGCCGGATGACGGAATTATCATCGTGAATACGATGAAGACGCCGGCAGAGATC
>JAUWBY010000306.1 GCA_030609605.1 Candidatus Eiseniibacteriota bacterium | reverse complement strand
ATGTGAGAAGAGGGATCAGAAGATTCATAGACAGCAACTTCTACGTGAGCAGGTACGACTACCGGAGAGAGTGGGAGAGGACCTCTGAGGCTCTCTCCGGCGCAACGAGTGAGCGTGAGGTGCTTGCTGCAGTGGCCGAGGTCGTTAGAGATGCGCTCGATGCGCCGACCGTGGTCATTGCCGGTGTGGACAGGTCTACTCATCCGGCAGCAGTCTGCGTCGTGGGTGACGCAGGAGCTGAACACGCCGAGGTGATCGGGGATCCCGTTCTCCTGACGCTGCTCTCTGAGCGCGGAGAGGCCGTGAGGATTGGAACGGCAGACTCGGATCCGGCGCTGGATGGATGGGTAACCCGCCACCCAGGTCCCTTGTCGAAGTCCTCGCCCGATGTGGTGGTGCCGCTCATCGCGGCGCGTGAGGTGGTGGGGGTTGCGCTTGTTTCATTAGGCTCTGCCCGCCGCACGTACGAGGATCTGGAAATCCTCTCCACGCTCGGGCGCCAGGCGGGAAGCGCCCTTCTGGCAGCCAGGCTCTCTGATCGGCTAGCGGAGGCACGAGGCCTTGAATCCGTTCACAGGGTCTCCTCGTTCGTGATACACGATCTCAAGAACTGCATCTCCGGCCTGTCGCTGACCCTGACGAATGCGAGGAACGGACTGGATGATCCGTCCTTCCGGCCGCATATCATGACCGCGATGAAGGAATCGGTATCGACGATGGAACGCGTGATCGAGAGAGTGGCAGGTGTATCCGAGGAGGAGAAGCCTTCG
This sequence comes from Candidatus Eiseniibacteriota bacterium, assembly GCA_030609605.1. Taxonomy (GTDB): domain Bacteria; phylum Joyebacterota; class Joyebacteria; order Joyebacterales; family Joyebacteraceae; genus Joyebacterum. The sequence goes on along the minus strand of JAUWBY010000306.1, from coordinate 2,113 downwards.
CTGGAATCCGTCGAGCTCGGGGGTCTGGTCGAGCAGGCGCTGGCGCGTTGCGGTGTGACTCAACCCGGTTCGCAGACGGAGGCCGCGATCAACCTCAATGGAATCGCGAAGGTTCAGGCGGATCCCGAGCAGCTTCTCACGGTTCTCGAAAACCTCGTCACGAACTCCGTTGAGGCTATGAACGGAGTGGGGCGAATAGAAGTGACCGGGATGAGCGTGGGAAACGGGTCAGTGGTGCTCTGCATCAGTGATTCTGGTCCGGGTATCGAACCTGAGATGGCTCATGGCGATATGCTTTTCGCGGCTTTCAGGACCACAAAGCCGAGCGGCCTGGGCATCGGGCTCTACCAGAGCAGGCGGATCATGGAGGCCATGGGAGGCAGCATCACGCTTGTGGATGGAAGGCGCGGAGCTACGTTCGAGCTGCGGATACCAATGGCAGCTTCGCGTTTCTAGAGGAAGCAAGGGCGAAAAGTTTGGTGGGCAGCGTGCCTGGGACCAAGCGAATCCTTATTGTGGACGACGATCGCGTGATCCGCGAGCAGCTTGCGTGGGCCCTCTCTGACGACTATGAGGTTCATGCGGAAGCAACGCTCGACGGCGCGCTCGACGTTGCCCGCGATATTCGCCCGCATCTGGTGATACTGGATCTTTCACTGACAGGGAGTCCAGGCGAGACGGAAGAGGGGTTCGAGCTTCTGAAGCGTCTGATGGAGCACGATCCCTCCGTGAAGGTCGTCATGGTCACTGGAAGTGACGACCGCGAACGAGCGGTCAGAGCCATCGAGCTGGGCGCCTTCGACTACTACGTGAAGCCCGTGGACCTTGATGAACTGCGCGTACTCATCGGACGCGCTCTCTATGTTCAGGGACTTGAGAAGGCCGCTCGTGGCGTTCCGGAGGATGCGATCGAGCCGGCCAGGCTGGGTGGGCTCGTCGGATCCGGTGATGCAATGAGGCGTGCGCTGGAACTGGCGAAGGCCGCCGCCCTCTCTGCCGCCCCGGTCGTCATTGTCGGGGAGAGCGGTACGGGCAGGCGCAGGTTTGCGGAGACCATACACAGGATGAGCGATCGTGCCTCACTGCCGTTTGTCACAGTCGCCGGAGGGGCCTTGTCGGGAGAGGCCATCGAGCGCGAGATCTTCGGCAGGATTCGGGATGGGGCGATCGAACCCGGGCGGCTGGAGCAGGCAGTCGGAGGAACACTCTTTCTGAGAGATCTTGACAGGTGCGCTGAATCTACTGTGGAGCGCGTGCGTGGCTATGTGGCCACGGGGACCTTCAGTCGAGTCGGCGGTGGCGAACCCCTGCCATCGAAGGTGCGCATCATGGCCTCGATGGGATCCCCTGTGGATGACGGCTCTGCTGCGTCCAGGCACGGATTCCCCGGTGCGCACGTTATCGAGATTCCTCCCTTGAGAGAGAGGGGAGGAGACGTTCTCCTGCTCGCCGTCGATTCTCTGGATCGCCACTCCGGGTTGCGCGGGCGTCACTCGCGTAGTTTTGGAAGGGCGGCTGTGCGCGCGTTGCTCAGTCATGGCTGGCCGGGCAACGTGACCGAACTCGAGAATCGAGTCAGGAAGGCCGTCCTGTCCAATAGGCACGGGGCGATTGCCGCTCTGGATCTTGGGTTGGCGAGTGAAGATGAGGGAGGGAAACAAACCTTGAGTGCCGCCAGGCACGAGCTCGAACGCGGCATGGTGGCTGCGGCTCTCAGGAGAAGCGCAGGGAACGTGAGTCGGGCTGCCAAGTCGATCGGGGTCAGCCGTCCGACGATGTACGATCTCATAAGGAAGCACGGTCTCAAGGCAGTGAACTACAAGTACCGGAACGGCGCGGCCGATTGAACTGTGGCCGCATGGGCGCGGCCGATTGAGCTGTGGCCGCGGGGGCGCGGCCGATTGAGCTGTGGCCGCATGGGCGCGGCCGTGATGGGATTGACAGACGATGGTTGCAGTCATAGAATCACGCCGTCCGGTCTGTGTCGGTGAGCAGACTCAGGCTACGCTGGATATTCTGCGAGGAGCTGATCATGAAGGGTAGAGCGACGGTTATTCTATCCCTGGTGTTGGTGGCGCTCGTTCCTATTGGAGGAGCCGCGTGGGCGCAGACC
>JAUWBY010000254.1 GCA_030609605.1 Candidatus Eiseniibacteriota bacterium | reverse complement strand
ATGAACGGCGTTGGAGCGCACGAGGTGATCATCGAGACGCCGGATCACGAAGCGGAGCTCTCGCGTATGTCGGTCGAGCATATTGCTCTCATTCTCAAGGCAGCCGAGGATCGGATCGTGGATCTTCAGGGCGATACGCGGTTTCGCTACATCCAGTTCTTCAGGAATCGCGGGTATGCCGCCGGTGCGTCTCTCGAACATCCTCACTCCCAGCTCATTGCGCTTCCGGTCATTCCAAAGCGTCTGACGGAGGAGCTGGCGGGGAGCAAGAAGTACTACGGCTACAAGGAGCGCTGCGTATTCTGCGACATCATTGCGCAGGAGTTGTGGACAAACGAGCGCGTCGTCGTGGACGGCGGCGCCTTCATCTCGATAGCACCGTTCGCGGCTCGTTTTCCGTTCGAGACCTGGGTCCTTCCCAAGAAGCACGACCCGTCATTCGAGGACATTGATGCAGACACGCGGCTTGCGCTCGCAGCCGTTCTCAAGGAGACGCTGTCGCGGATGAACGTGGCGCTCTCCGATCCTCCGTACAATCTGATCCTCCACACGTCTCCGGTGGGGGAGAGGGATCTCAAGTACTACCACTGGCACTTCGAGATCATGCCCAAGCTCACGAAGGTCGCCGGTTTCGAGTGGGGATCCGGCTTCTACATCAATCCGACGTCTCCCGAAGAGGCCGCGAGGTACATGAGAGAGATCGAGCTCTAGAGAGGGGTATCCGGCTCTTGAAGGTGATCATGGCGTCGGCTGAAGTTGCGCCGTTTGCGCGTGTCGGAGGGCTGTCCGATGTCGTGGGCGCATTGCCGAAGGAGATAGCGAAGGCGGGACACGATGTTTCCGTCTTTCTGCCGAAGTACGCGAGCATAGATGACGATCGCTTCGGTGTTGAGCCTGTGGATGGGGCAGGAGATCTGGAGGTTCCGCGGAGCGGGAGGGAGCCCGTGTCCCTGTACCGCTGTCCGATGCCGGGAGCTCCTGCCGTCACGGTCTACGTGATCCGATACGATCCCTTCTTCGATCGCGATGGAATCTATGTCGATCCGAAGACGAAGAAGGGTTACCCGGACGAGGTCGAACGCTACGCTCTTTTCAGCCGCGCGTTGCTCGAGGCGGCCCGTGTCTTGAGGCTCGAACCGGACGTGCTCCACCTGAACGATCATCACACAGCGCTGGCCGGTGTCTATCTCCGGGAACTGTACGGAGATGATCCGCTCCTGTCCCGTGCGGGCATTGTCTTCAGCATTCACAATCTGGGCTATCTGGGCACGTTCGACCGCGAGCTGCTTCCGGACCTGGGGTTCGAGAGGGAGCGGTGCAGCTACGGGAGCGCCTTCGAGTACAAGGGGGATGTGAGTACCCTCAAGCTTGGGATCGAGTACTCCGACTACGTGAACACCGTCAGCGAGCGCTACGCGGAGGAGATCGCCGGCTCGCCCGAGTTCGGACACGGTCTTGAGGGTGTTCTCGCTGAGAAGCGCGATGCTGGGAGGCTGATGGGCATCCTGAACGGGGTCGACTACTCTGTCTGGGATCCGGCCATCGATGAACTGATCCCCGCACGGTACTCGGCCGTCGACATGGCCGGAAAGGAACGCTGTCGTTCTGAGCTCAGGGCCCGATGTGCTCTTCGGGACAGCGTGGAAGTGCCGCTGATCGGAATCGTCTCACGCCTGGCCGACCAGAAGGGCTTCGATCTGCTGAGTGAGGTTGCTTCCGACATCATCGATCTCGGAGCGCAGCTGGTGGTGCTTGGCACGGGTCAGGAGGAGTACCACGAGTTCCTGAAGGCACTGGAGTCGAAGCATGCCGGCGCGGTATCGGCCAATCTGTTGTTTGACAACGAACTTGCTCATTGGATAGAGGCCGGCTCCGACATGTTCCTCATGCCGTCGCGCTACGAGCCGTGCGGACTGAATCAGATGTACAGTCTGCGCTACGGAACCGTTCCCATCGTGCGGGCAACAGGTGGACTTGTTGATACGGTTCAAGACTACGATGCGGCTTCTGACTCCGGAGCAGGTTTCGTTTTCGCTGAGTACGATTCGATCGAGATGCTGACAGCGATACGGCGAGCAGTCAGAACGTTCGCCAACCGCGACGCTTGGGTTGGGCTCATGAAACGCGGGATGGCCCTCGATTTCAGCTGGGAGACTTCTGCCCTGAAGTACGTCGAGCTGTACACAAAGGCGGCCGCAACGAGGGTCCCGGCGCGCCGGGGCTGATGGTTCTTGACAGCCCGAAGGACCCAAGCTATACTGCTATTCTGACTGAAGACAGTGCGGGAATAGCTCAGTGGTAGAGCGCCACCTTGCCAAGGTGGATGTCGCGGGTTCGAGCCCCGTTTCCCGCTCCAGCTATGGCAGGCAGGGGTCCTTAGATCTTCGAGCCCCTGCCTGTTCAAGTCAGGCGGCGTAGCCAAGTGGCTAAGGCAGAGGATTGCAAATCCTCGATCCCCCGGTTCGAATCCGGGCGCCGCCTCCATCTGCTGCATCGGCCGGTGTTCTTGGTCTCGCGAGGAGCTTGACACACCGCGCCGCCATCCTGTTGGAAAGCCGTCTTGCGTCACATGCCGGGGTGGCGAAACTGGTAGACGCATCGGACTTAAAATCCGCTGGGGCGTTCTCGCCCCGTGCCGGTTCGATTCCGGCCCCCGGCACCATCCTCTGACGTTGATGCCTCAAGAGATCCAGCGCAGTTCCACCTTCGTTCTATTGCTACGGTACGAGCACCGCTATGTGAACAGCTGCTTGCAGCAATATGGCACAGCTTATGCAGCTTGGCAGGAGCTGTGCGATGGATGTTGCGCTCCCAGCCTATGTTTGGGACAGGCGGTGAGCGGGCCGGGATATGTCGGATGGGATGGATGGATCGGTGGAGAGCCGCCAAGACGTCTGTGCTGTGACTGTCGACGGGACGGCGGAGTCGTTTTGGGGAAAGCGGGCGGAAGAAGGACGGCGAGCGGGGAGCGTACTGAGTCTCCACGGCAGCCACCCGAATCCCGCGAGTCCAACGACCTCCATCTCGTTCGGCATAGCAGGTTCCGAAGGTGGCGAGCCTCGTTGGCGGATCCAGTGAGGGCAAGCCGGAATCGTTGAGAGAAGCCTCTGGCGGCACAGTCACTCTGACTGTCTGTCACATATGTTTCAGCCTGCAAGGAAGAGAGACTGAGTGACTGGCAAGATCGTCGTCCTCGGATCGTGACAAGACAACGCCTCGCATACCGGCCCGGATGACCGAGTCTCCTCAAGTGTCGCCGCTGTGCCCCACCCTACAGACATCTGCCTGCTGAGAGGGCGCTCCGTGCCCAGTTGGGTGCGGTGTAGACTGCGCCTGGATGTGCATGACACATGGCACAACTCTTGCACAAGTAGCATGAAAGTGCAAGGGGTGAGGAGTTCGATGGGGTCGAAGCGGAGGCAGGTTGATCAATGATGAGATCAACGATCAGATGTGGGATCGAAGGCGGGGCGCAGCGGGTGTTGGCGGCGGTGGGAATCGGTGTCGTGGTCACTGTGCTGGTGTTGGGATGGGCCAACGCTGCGGTCGCTGATGTGTCATACCCACGGACCGCGAACATCTACTTCCCGACTCTGATCGGGGCGGACCTGGAACGGCTGGCTCGGTACGATGTGCTGGTTCTGGCAAAGCGTGGT
>JAUWBY010000308.1 GCA_030609605.1 Candidatus Eiseniibacteriota bacterium | reverse complement strand
AAACCCCCACGCTCTATCCGCCGCAGGACATCGCGGTGTTCTCCTTTCTTGCCCCGCACTACGGGTGAGACTATCTCGATTCGCGTGCCGTCAGCATTGCACAGCACGGTGTCGGCCATCTGATCCACTGTGAGCTGAGAGATCTCACGTCCACAGAGGTGACAATGCGGGATGCCTACCCGCGCAAAAAGAAGCCTCATGTAGTCGTATATCTCGGTTGCGGTTCCCACGGTAGAACGCGGGTTTCTGGAAGCCGTTCGTTGCTCGATGGAGATTGCAGGCGAAAGCCCCTCTATCGAATCGACTCGGGGCTTCTGCATCCGGGACAGGAATTGCCTGGCGTAGGCGGAAAGCGACTCCACGTACCGCCTCTGTCCCTCCGCGTAGATGGTATCGAAAGCCAGAGACGACTTGCCTGAGCCGGAAAGCCCCGTGATCACGACCAGTGATCCTCGAGGAATATCGAGATCGAATCCTTTGAGATTGTGCTCGCGTGCGCCCCGAATAACGAGCGACTCGGGCTCCCGGCGCACGCGGCTGCTGCGCCCGGACCCGGACTTCTTTCTGGTTTGGCTGGATTTGAGCATACCAAGCAGTTTATCATTGTCGGTATCAGCCAACAAGACTCAAAGCTGGAGCAGATGCCAACATGAAGAACAGAACGGTGCTTCTCACAGTCGCCCTCGTCGTCGCCCTCGGCCTGTTCGTTCTCGCTCTAAGATGGACGCCCGATGAAACCGCCCGTCTCGAGCGAAACCCCGGGGTCAAGGTTGTCGTGATCGGGATAGACGGACTCGATTGGTATATCCTGAACCAGTTCATGCAGGAAGGGAGAATGCCGACACTGAAACAGGTCATTCCAAGGAGCCTGCTGGGTGAGATCGAGGCGCCTCGGCCCGTTCTCCCTGAGGTCGGTTGGACCGTTCTATCGAGAGGTGCCAAGCTCACTGAGGAGGAGCAGGGACTCGCCACTGCCATTCCCCGCCCCTTGCGATTTGACGGACCCGATATCGCTCGACTCGTCACGTCCGCGGGAGGTACGGCGGTGACGATCGGTTGGCCGGCAACCTGGCCTGTTTCAAGAGTGGCGGCCGACGACAAAACCGAGGGGACCGACGGATGGGGAGAGCACGGTATCGTCATCGCGCCTTACGCTCCGCAGTCGGCATCACACGCCGCATCGCTTTCCCCAACGCTCTTTGCCGAAGGTGAGCTGCAGGTCACGCCGGAGGGTTTCTCCCCGATTGTGGAAGCCGTCGTGAGAGCACAGGAGTCGGCCGCAGCGACAGCATTCAGCGAGATCATCCTGGCAGATTCGGGTCCTGAGCTACCTGAGTGGAAAGACAACGTAGTCGGAGCGCGCTGGGCTTTCACGAGTGACCTTATCACGTTGGAACTCGCCGCGCGGATCCTGGCAGAGTTTGAACCGGACCTTGCGCTCGTCAATTTCTCCGGACTCGACGCTGTGTCACACCGATTCGTCGCTCCGGCAATGCCCGCCTTCTTTGATGAGCTTACAGAGGAGGAGGAAACAAGGTACGGGGGCGTCCTGCGGAACTACTATGCGTTCATTGACGGCGCCGTCCGCCGTCTGAGGAGGATCGGCGACGACAAAACGGTCTACGTGATCTGCTCGACCTACGGCATGCATCCCTCGACGTCAGGCGATGTACTGTTGTCGGGGTCGCACGAGCGCGGATCACCCGGTGTGTTCATCGTGCAGGGCGGGCGGATCGCTCCCGTTCCGTCGCCTGTCACTGTAAACCTTGAGGACATCGTCCCGACCATCCTCGCGCTTCTCGGCCACCCCCTGCCCAAGGACCTCGATGGGAGAGTCATAGCCGAAGCGACGCCGACAGGACTTCTACAGGCGTTCCCTCCGCAGTACGTCTCGCCCGACGATCGCGAGCCGACTCCTGCGCGCGTCGCTCTATCCGAGACCATGGAGGCTCTCGCCAACCGGCGACTCGAGTCACTGGAGTAGTCAGCACATGCAGAAGGATTCTAGAGCTCAGCCTTCAGGCTCTTGGTGAGGGCAGGGAGGACTTCAAAAAGGTCCCCGACGATGCCATAAGTCGCAACATGGAAGATCGGTGCGTCGGGGTCCTTGTTAATCGCAACAATCGTCTTCGATGACTGCATTCCCGCCAGGTGCTGAACGGCTCCCGAGATCCCGCAGGCAACGTAGAGCTTCGGTTGTACCGTTTTGCCCGTCTGCCCCACCTGGTGTGAGTACGGCACCCACCCAGCGTCGACCGCTGCGCGAGAGGCTCCAACCGCTCCACCCATTACTTCAGCAAGCTCTTCGATGAGATGGAAGTTCTCGGGCCCACCGAGACCACGGCCGCCGGACACGATGATGTCGGCGTCTGCGATATTGATCGTCTGTGTCAGGTCCTTCACAAACTTGATGTACTCAACGTCCGAGTTCAGGAGCACGGCGTCCATCTTCTCCCGCACGATCTCGCCCTTTCTCGATGGGTCCGCATCGAGAGCCGACATGACCTTGTGACGCACGGTCGCCATCTGAGGTCTGAAGTCAGGACATATGATGGTGGCCATGATATTCCCGCCGAACGCCGGTCTGGTCTGAAGGAGAAGCCTCTCCTTGTCATCGATCACCAGGCCGGTGCAGTCCGCCGTGAGTCCCGTCTTCACCTGAACTGCTACTCGAGGAATGAGCGAGCGCCCCATTGAAGTCGCGCCGGTCAACACGATCTCCGGGTTGTATTTCTCCAGGAGTTCAGCCACTACGTTTGAGTAGGGCTCGTCGAGGAAATGCTCAAGTTCGGGCTCATCGACCACGTAGACGCGATCGGCGCCGTGAGCAATCAGCTCGGGGGCGAGTTCAAGGACGCCC
>JAUWBY010000070.1 GCA_030609605.1 Candidatus Eiseniibacteriota bacterium | reverse complement strand
GGGGCTTCTCGGCGTAGTGCTCGCGAGCGTCGCGGCCTCCATCACCTCCGCTCTTGTGACGTTTGTCTACCTGAAGAAGAGCGGGCCGTATCTCTTCGACCGCAGCCTCAAAGCGGAGATCCCGACGGGCGAACTGGTCCGATACTCCGCATCAATGCTCGCAGAGACAACCACGGCGTTTGCACTCCTGGAGGGAGGCCGCCTGATTCTAGGTTTCTTCCTTGAGTCGGCCGAGGTCGGCGTCTACAACATCGTCGTTCTTCTGGCGATGATCGCCACGCTGTTCACGTTCTCCTTCAACGCCATATTCTCCCCGATAATCGCCGACGTCTATCACAGGGGCCGTGTTGAACTTATGCGATCGCTCCTGACGGCCATCACGAGGTGGATCGTGCTTCTTACGCTACCGGTCTACGCCTGGATCATCCTGTCTGGTGAGGCCGTGCTGGGGATTTTTGGAGATGCCTTCGTGAGAGGCTATCCCGCGCTTGTGATCCTGGCGACCGCACAGCTTCTCAACAGCACCGCGGGCTCGATCGCGAGCTGCCTCGCGATGACGAAGTATCAGCGCTACAACGTCTATAACACTATAGCCATGGCCATCGTGAGCATAGGTCTCAACATCTGGCTGATCCCCCGCATGGGGATAGTCGGGGCAGCCATCGCTACGGCATGCTCGATCGTGCTCATCAACGTGGCTCGTCTGATTGAGGGAAGACTCCTGCTCGAGGTGATGCCGTACGATCGCTCGACGCTGAAGGTCGTCGCAACGGGCGCACTGCTCATCGCTGCGGCTTTTCTGCTCCGGGGAACCCCGCTCGCCCCGACGACCTGGTACTGGGCCGGTGCAGTGCTCGCAGCATCGTACGCGGTGGCGTTCGGCCTCACGGCAGTCATGGGGATAAGAGAAGAGGACCGCATGGTTATCCGCGCGATCCTCCGGAAGATGCCGCACACTCGCTAGCTGTTTGCCTCGTTTGCGCACACCGGTGCAGCAGATACTGCCGCTAGCTCTCGTCGAAGTAGTCGAGCTTATGGAGAGGCATGACCACGCTTGATGCGATGTTAGACAAGTGCAGAGCTATTCGCTTCAGGTATCTCGCCGTCAGCGCGTAGAGCACGGCCTCCTTGCAGACCAGATTCTCATCGATGAGATTGTCAATCAGGGCGTCGCACTCCTGTGCGAGGTCGCGCCCCTTTTGCAGAGCGTCGTGCCCCAGGTCCTTATCGGACATCCGGAACGCCTCGACCGTTGGCTCGAAGAGCGACTCGGTCTCGACGAGAAGCTCGCGGAACCGACGGTCGTACTTGCCTTCTCTGAACGCTCCACCCTGCGCTTCGGCCACCTCCAGGAGATTCTTGGTGATGTCTCCCACGCGCTCCGCATCCTTGATGATACTCATGAGAATGAGGCTTATTGGAACGTCCGTGCCGGGTGAGACGATGAGGTGCTGCACGAGTTGCTTGCGTATCTTCCGCTGAAGATGGTTGATGCCACGGTCTATCTCGTAGACCCGGTCATGAGTCTCCTCAGTGAGCGTCTCCTTGCCGGTGAGTACCGCCGAGATCATGCGATACATCTCGACACCGGAGTCCAGCATCTGCTCCATCTCATCGAACATCTGCGTGAGGAGCGGTCGCTTTCTGAGTGCGTCTATGAATTCCCTGAACATCCGTGTCTCCTAGTGGAATAGCTTACCTATCAGTATAAGCGCACCGGGCAATACATAGAAGAGCCCAATCACGAAGATCGCAACGTACAGTTTCGACCGAACGGCCGCATCCGCAAGCTTCCGCGCAAGAATCATGGGGATGTTCCGGATCGGGCGATAGGGATAGATGAGGAGGATGCCCGCGATGTTGAAGAGCAGATGAACGAGCGCGATCGTGAGGCCGCGTGAGTCACCGGCGAGCGAGGCAAGGAGTGCAGTCACCGTTGTGCCGATGTTCGCGCCCAGCGCTATCGGGAAGATCTGCTCGAGCCTGATGATGCCGGCGCCCGCTAGCGGGACGAGAAGCGATGTGGTGACCGAACTGCTCTGAATGACGGCCGTGACGCCCGCTCCCACCACGATGCCGGTCGCTCCGCTCCTGCCCATCAGCCGGTCTATCACGACCTCGGCGCGGCCCAGTGCAAGGGCCTTCGTCTGACGGACCAGTAGATAGAGCGACACGACCAGGAGCGCGAAAGCGACGATCACGACGACGAGGGCCGCATGCTCCCCAACAAGGCCCTCGACGAAATCGACGATGATGTGAACGGCCGGATCGACTACGCGCTTGACCGGGCTGGCGAACGCCACGCTCTCGCTTCCCGTCAGGAACCGGGAGAGCGCTGTTGCCGTGTGTCGGAGGAATCCGGTTGCCAGTTCAATCGGGAACAGTATGAGCACGGTGATCACGTTGAAGAAATCGTGAACGCTGGCAGCTGCGAACGCCCTTCTGAACTCCTCGCGGCGACCGGCGTGCCCGAGCGACACCACGGCACACGTTACCGTCGTCCCGATATTGGCGCCCATGATGATGGGAACGGCGTTCTCGATCGACAGCATACCCATCGCCACGAAACCGACGACGGTCGACGTTGTCGTCGATGAGCTCTGGACTATGCTGGTTGCGAGTATGCCGATAAAGAGGCCGATGAACGGATTCGAAGTCGACGCGATGAGACGTTCGGAGAAATCGCTTCCAAACATTTTGAAACCAGTACCGAGCAGTTTTATGCTGACAAGGAATATGTAGAGAATCACCGCGACGGCGAGCACGCGGATAATCCCCTGGAGGAGGGGTGGGAGTCCTGAACCGGCAGGAGCTAGTTTGCCGGTCGCGTCTCTGCAGCTGACCTCATTGATCGAAAGCTCTCCGGGGAGTGGACCAGCATTTCGGACGCAAGTCTAGCATGGCCCGGAATCGTGTCAAGCGTCCCTGCGTTGAGATGCAGACGATTGGCTTTGACGGTCCCCGGGGCTGGGAGTAGAATTGCTGGTGAGCCATTCTGGTGCCCGAAACTGCTTCGGGCTGTCTTTACGTAGGAGGGGGATAAATGGAGCACGAGAAGCTCACTGCGCACTTCCTCGAACTCATCAGGCGGGCATCCACATCGCTTCCGCCGGATGTTGTGGAGGCTCTTCGCAGGGGCATCGAGAATGAGGAGCCCGGCTCGGCGGCGGCGTCCACGCTCGGCCTGCTTCTGGAGAACTCCCAGAAGGCCAAGGAGGCGGAGACGCCGATCTGTCAAGATACGGGGGCCCTCTACTTCTTCATAGAGTACGGTCCGGACTACCGGCAGAGCCAGCTCGTTGAGGCGATAGAGGCCGCGACAGCAGAGGCGACGGCACGGTACTACCTGAGGCCGAACGCAGTCGATTCGATCACCGGCAAGAACTCCGGCGACAATCTTGGTGCCGGGGCGCCGAACTTCCACTTCACCGAGAGAGACGAGAACGGACTCCGTGTCAAGCTTCTCCTCAAGGGCGGCGGTTCGGAGAATGTGTGCGCGCAGTACAAGCTCCCGGACGGGCGGCTGAAGGCCGGGCGCGATCTCGACGGTGTGAGAAGATGTGTGGTGGATGCTGTCTTCCAGGCACAGGGCAAAGGTTGCTCACCCGGGATTATGGGGGTCGGCGTAGGTGGGAATCGCGATTCATCGTACGGTGTGGCCAAGAAGCAGCTTCTGCGCGATCTTGGCGACACCAACGCGGACCCTGAGCTCGCCGGTCTGGAAAAGCGCCTCATGGATGAACTGAACCTGTTAAGTATCGGTCCGATGGGCTTGGGCGGCAAGACTACTGTGATCGGTGTGAAGGCCGGCCAGCTCCACAGGTTGCCTGCCTGCTTCTTCGTTTCCATCGCCTACCTGTGTTGGGCGGCCCGCAAGGCCTTCATGACGCTCAAGGGAGAGGAGGTCGCGTATGATTGGGATTAAGCTACCGGTCTCTGCCGACGAGATTCGCAAGCTCAAGGCGGGTGACGAGGTCTCGATCACGGGCGTTATGGTCACGGCCCGGGATGCGGCCCACAAGTACCTTGTGGAGACCGACGGCGAGGACGTAAGGGATCTGCTCAAGGGCAGCATGATCTACCACTGTGGTCCTGTTGTGAAGAAGGGCGATGACGGCAAGTACACGTTCGTAGCCGCCGGTCCGACGACGAGTATTCGTGAGGAGCCGTACGAGGCCAAGGTTTTCGAGAAGTACGATGTGAGGGCGGCGATCGGCAAGGGTGGCATGGGCGCCGACACGCTTGCTGCATGCGGCGAGTTCGGAAGTGTCTATCTCTCCGCCATCGGCGGAATCGCCACGACGCTCGCGCAGTCGGTTGTGGAAGTTCTCGATGTCAAGAAGCTTGAGGAATTCGGTGTGCCCGAGGCCTTCTGGGTCATACGGGTCGAGAATTTCCCGGCCATCGTGACAATGGACTCACACGGGAATTCGCTCCATGACGAGATCCTGGAGAAATCCAGGGGCGAGTACGAGAAGCTGGTGGGGTAGAGGCGGGCGGCGGATGTCCGGCGGCAAGCGGACTACATTGTTGCTGCAAGCCCCAGTGGCTAGGGCTTATGGGAATTCCTGGGGCCGCGGAACCGCCCTTGACAGTGGCAGGGAAAATACGCAATCGGCAATGTCGGTAATCTCGGATGGATCCAGCAATGCGGCATTCTTGTGCTTGACACATCTGAGATGAGCCACTATAATACTACGTGACGGAGGCGATGAGGCCTCCGCGTTGTAGAAGTCGCTGGGACGGGTGCGAGCCACCCGGTTTCCGGCAGGGCAAAGTCGGTAAGAATGGTGATGCTGTTCCCCGGCTGGATCGAAAGAGGTAGGTAGCTGTGAGTACGACAGGAAGAGTGAAGTGGTTCAATGACAGTAAAGGCTTTGGATTTATCACGCCTGACGACGGATCGAAGGACGTGTTTGTGCACTTCTCCGCCATCAAGGGTGATACGAGCTTCAAGAGCCTGAACGAAGGCGATCACGTGGAGTTCGATATCGTCGATGGTGAGAAGGGTCCGGCGGCTGAGAACGTCGTCATGGTTGAAGAATAGCATCGGACCAACCTGTTAGGTAGCACTTCAAGAAACGGGGTCGACCGGATGAACGGACGACCCCGCTTTCTTTGAGGCTCACTTCTTCTCTGAGGACTACTCCTTCTTCCCGCGCCCGACCCTTCGTATCATCCGTCCGAACAGCATGCGATCATCTTCCTCGATTCCCAGAAGCGCGAGCACTCCCAGAAAGACCACGAAGGTGGCGACAAGCATGAGGATTGCCGGAGCGAACGAGAACTCCGGCGTGCGATCGCGCAGGTAGAGGTTGCCCGCCAGTGCGACCGCTCCGGCCGCCACAAGCTTCAGGTAGGAGAGTCTGTACGGCCAGATCCCGATCAGCAGTTTCACCTCAATGAGTCCGACCACATTGATGGCTGCAAGCGAAATCGATGTGGCAATCGCCGCTCCGAGCACACCGTAGCGGGGGATCAGGAACAGGTTCAGTGCGATGTTGGCTGCCGTTACCGCTGCGATGTTGACGGCGTTGTAGATCTGGTGACCGGACAGCATGAGGATTGTTCCGACCGAGCCGACTGCGCAGCGCGTGAGAACGCCCGCCCCGAGGATCACCATAGCAAGATAGCCCGCCTGGAAGTCTTCTCCGAAGAACAGAAGCAGATCATCTCCGAAGCCCACTATCCAGATCAGCGCAGGCAGGACGATGATGAGAACGGTGCGCGTGAGAGAGGAATAGAGGTTGTGCAGTTCCTCCTTGCGGTCGTTGTGATAGAGCTCCGAAATGAGTGGCGAGAATGCGTTGTTGAACCCCATGAACACGAGCGTGAGCATGTTCGAGATGAGGAAGGCGATGTTGTAGATGCCGACGTCTTCCGATGTGCTCAGGATTCCGAGCATTGTCCGATCTGTAATGCTGAGACTGTAGTTCATAAACGCGACAAACGTCATGGTGGCGCTGAACGTGAAGATCTGTCTGGTCGAGACTGTTGTCTCGCGCGGCCCGCGAGTCAGATAGTGGGCATGACGATCGATGACGAACGCCATGGCTGCTGCCGCGGCCGTATGCGAGGCTGTGAGCGCCCAAGTGAGGCCCGTCAGCTTGAGCCCAGTGGAAAGGAGAAGGAGGAAGATCAGTAGTTTCGCACTCTTGGCCACGATCTCTACGCAGAACGTCTCGCGGTAGGTCTGCTTGATCGCTCTGAGCGAGAAGCCGAACACCTTCACGAAGGCTGCCGGTAGAATCGCGATCGCGACGATGGGAATCAGGTTGAGAAGCCGGGGTTCGTTGAAGATCCGGTTCGCGAGAACATCGCGTCCCAAGAACAGGACAGCTATCGTGATTGCGCTCGTGACGAGCACGGCGCGTGCACCGACGGCGAAGACGCTTGCAGCGCCTTCTCGATCTCCACGACTCAGCGCGACAGGGATGAATCGGAGCAGCATCGGGCCGACACCGAAGGAAGCAGCGAGGGAGAGAATCAGAAGTGTCGTCTGTGCCAGCACAAAGACGCCCAGAAGCTCTGCTCCAAGGACACGTGCGAAGAGAAGGTTCGATCCGAACCCGAGCGCGATGCCTATGAACTGGTAAGTCATCACGCCCGTCGCCTGCTTCGCGACGTGGATCAGGTGGCGGTCGGAGTTGTTTTCGCTCACGCCGAGGTCTCCCGGTTGCCGTCTGAGGTCATTCCGTCCGAGTCGGCCGAACCGCTGTGTTTCTCGAGGGTTCCTGCTGCCGCCTGAAGCCCGGCCACCTGCATCATTACGCGGAACGAGTCTCTGATGTGGGTCGGCTCAGGGTCTATTTCGAAGCTTGCCGCGATCATGGCGTATGAGTCCTTGTGCTCGGGGCTGAAGCCGTGCATTCCTCGCGGAGCCCTTCCGCCCATGTAGCTCGGGACTATGAGCTTCGTCGGGTCCATCAGGAAGACGACTTCGCCGAAGCGTCTGTCGTCGAAGAAGACGCCCTCACGTTTGAGGTCTTCATCGGAGAGGGTGGTTCCACAACCAAGCTCCCCCAGCGCGTCGATGATCGTCTCGCGTGCGCGGGGAGACTCAAACCAGAACCTCGCCATCGTCGAATCGTAGAATACATGGTAGTCACTGCCCTGTCTGAGTCCGAGCCCTGCTACGGTCCCTATGACGTCGTGCTCATCCGTGGTTTCCGCCATGCCGTGGTCGGAGAAAATGATGACGTCGACATCGCCGCGGGCTTTGCGAGCGAGTTCAACCACGCGCGTTATCTTCTTCTCTATAAGGGCGACAGCACCGGCCACCGCCTGGTCGTCGCCGACGTGACCGTGGAGGAAGGCGTCTATGTAGGGAGTATAGTGAAGGGCAAAGCGCATATTGTGGTCGCCGCTAATCGCCGCCTCGAGCTCGTCAAAGCTCTCATCGAGTTCGTTCTTCCAGGTCCAGACCCGGTACGGAACACCACCGTCAGCAAGGTTATCGAAGATCGATTTCGCGCCCGAAGCGAACGCGCCTGGGGCGTAGATATCTCTCTTTTCGATGAGGTCGAACTCGCCGAAGAGATGGAACGGGATCCGATAGAAGTTGTAGTAGCCGGTGAAACCCGTGTGCTTCCGATGGTAGTTCAGCAGTGGCCTGCGAAACCTGCGGTGGCTTGATACGCTCTTCGGAAGGAACCTCAGGCAGCGAAGCTCGCTGAGTTCTGAATGCTCGGTACGGTAGAACATGCCCCAGTGCCCGTGCTCGTCCGGCATGAGCCCCGTGAGTATCGTTGGCTGTGCAGCACAGCTGTAGCCGAGGACCGTCCTCTGGCGATAGGAGTACGGTGCGACATCGCGGAAGCAGTCCAGCTCCCGCGCGATCTCCCATCCCAAGGCATCCACGAAGAATACCAGCGCAAGTTTGTCACCTGTCATCAGTCCTCCTTCGTGTGCCTGCCGAGGAGCAGCGACTGGTGGAAGAAGATCAGTTTCTTCATGAGAGCGCCCTCTCGTTCTTGGTCGCTCATGGATCTGAATCTGGCTGGTAGCGAGAACGGAGCATACCGCGCGGTGGCGCGACGCGTCCACTCGTGATCCGCGTTTTCCGAGTAGCCGAAGAACATGATGAGAGCTGTCAGATAGGCAAGTGCGAGGGGAGAGGCGAAGAACGAACGCCGCACGATTCCCACTGGTGAGAGCAGGCCCTTTGGAGCCGCGCCGGGCTTGAGCATCCTCAGGGTTCGTATAATGCTCTTGGGCAGGCTCTCCAGTGCCCCAAAGCGCTTGGCGATAGCCGGCATGGAAAGTTGTGAGATGTCCGCGCCCAAAACTGATCCGAGGACGCTCTTCCAGAAAGCCTCCGCGTACGGCACGTACTTGTACCACAGATCGTGCCCGAGGAGGCGAAGCGACTCAGCATCAGCTGATGTCCCGAAGTGTGACACCAGACGCCCCAGATCGCCGGATGTCTTGAAGGCGGCCCAGACGGGCAGATCTTCGAGGAAAGGCGCGAGCGACGCTGCGAGTGGCGCGAACTCCTCGCGGTTGAGATAATCGTTGATAAAGAGCTTAACCCTGGCTTCGTAGCCGAGAGGTGTGTTGCGCCTGGCGAAGAGGAACGCTGTCACCAGATCGAGCGCGAGCTTGGTCGTCATGTAGAGCGAAGAGAGAGCAGCTGAGAAGTCCGCGGGATCCGCTTCAGGCAGGGGTCGTGCGAGCAGCTGTTCGAAGCAGCGGTTGTGGGCGAATCTCAGGGCATCCGCAATCAGAATCTCACCGGCCTCGACCGTCGCGATGGATGAAAGAATGCTGTCGTCTCCATACAGGCACACGGGTGAACGTGCAAGTTCGTAGTTCGAGATGAGAGGATATGGGGAGGTCAGATGGACGTGTGTCTTGAACGACATGTCAATGCCGGTGCAATCAGAGGCCAGTTCCTCATTCAGTTTCGCCATGAGGGGTGCGACACGGAAGCGTAGCTCCAAGCGATCCGTAGATGGCTTGGCGACACAGATGAGATCGATATCGCTCAGACTATAGAGACCCGTTGGAGTTTCCACGATCGTGGCTTCTCCGCGAGCGGGAGCGCCAATCATGAGCAACGCCTCAATCTCGTCCCGGCAGACGGTGTGTACGATCTCGCTCACACACCGCTCAAGGAGCTTGGCGAAGAACTCGTGTTTCTCTGGGTTCGAGGAGTAGAGCATGTGCCGTCCTGATTTCGGTCAATCCGTGAATCCGACCTGAACTGCGTCCGGCGCGCAGTCAGCCACTCACCCTCGGGGCGTCGGGACGTGACTCGCCATTCGTACTAGTGGTAGCACTTCGCGTTCCGAACCCTAAGCCTAGCGCATATTCCCTGCCATGCAACCCCCTGAATACCCGTGTCGCCGAATCGTGAGATGCTTGGACGACGAAGGAACTCAGGGTCCATGAGCCGCGTACGTAAATTGATTTTCAGTCATGTTTGCTCTTGATCGAGCACCTCTTGCGATCAAGATGCCCAGAAGCCCGCAATATGGGTAGTGTCCATAGTTATGTGTAGATTCAGTCGAACATACCCATCTCTTTGGCTAGAACGAGTGCATTGACGATCCTCTCACAGCTTCTGTCGTCTGCAAAGCTCCTCATGGTGTCGGTGCGTCTGCGGATCTCCTGCTGA
>JAUWBY010000074.1 GCA_030609605.1 Candidatus Eiseniibacteriota bacterium | reverse complement strand
GTGAACGTGTTCTTGAGCTCGGTACCACAGGCCAGGACGGCAGGAGCGGAGACATCCTCGAGATCGATCGGATACGGCGCGTAGCCACGAGACCGCCTGGACATAAGGACGCGACCGACTTCAACGAAGACTACGGAGTCGTCATTGCGGTTCACAATGTCGCGATCGTGGGTCAGGTGCGTGCGCGTGATGCCTGTGAGCTGCTTGGACGCGGCCTCGAGATCCGCCACGATCGGCTCGCCGGACACGTTCGCGCTCGTCATGATGAGCACTTCGAGTTCATCATCGAAGAGCAGGTGATGAAGCGGCGCGTAGGGAAGTACGACTCCGAGGTAGGCGTTGTTCGGCGCGACCAGCGCGGAGATCATCCCCGCTGCGACATCCTCCCTGCGCTTCAGGAGCACGATCGGGCTCCATGGGCTCGCCAGCGCCTTCTCTTCGATCGGGTCCATGTAGACGAGCCGGCGCGCAACCTCAAGCGTTCGGCACATGATGGCAAAGGGTTTGGCGGGACGGTTCTTCTTCTCCCTGAGCGCGCGCACCGTCACGTCGAGCGCCGCACTGGCAGCAATGTGGAATCCACCGAGGCCTCTGACACCGATTATGCCGCCGTGCCTGAGCAGCCATCTGGCGCCCGCCGCGGGATTGTCCTTCACGCTCGTCGCGATATCGTCAGGCATGCGGAGGTAGCTGCGGCCGGTGATGAGTTCCGCCGTGCCGTTGCCCGCCGGCGTCGGCATCACAAGTTCGAGCGCAGGACCGCAGACCCGACACGCGTTCGGCTGCGCGTGGAACCGCCGGTCGAGCGGGTCCTCGTACTCGCGTTGACACTCCGGACACATCGTGAATGCTCGCATCGTGGTCTTCGAACGATCGTACGGCGTCTCTTTTATGATAGAGAACCGAGGCCCGCAGTTCGTGCAGTTGATGAAGGGGTAGTGGTGCCGCCGGTCGGACGGATCGAGGAACTCGCGTAGGCAATCGGGGCAGACTGCAACGTCGGGACAGATGAGTGTCACTTCCCGCTGGTCGGCTTCGCTGGGGCGGATCTCGAAACGCTCGAATCCCTGCGACTCGACCGGAATCCGCTCCACAGCATCGACGCGTGCGAGAATCGGAGCTTCAGCCGTGATGGCGCGCTCGAACTCGCGAACGTCACCCTCTGTCCCGTCACACTCGATGATCACGCCGGCCGTCGAGTTCACCACCCATCCTGTGATGTGATGCTGATGTGCGATGCGGTAGACGAACGGCCGGAAGCCGACGCCTTGCACCACACCCCGCACACTGAACCGCACCGCGGCGCGCCGCAGCTCCGGTTCCCGGGCCGGCGCTCCCCCATTCTGTCTCGACTCCGCCACGAGAGCTCCTTGCACCAACGGTCGTTGCCACAAAGCAATGATATTACCCCTCACCCAGCGGGGGGGCAACCAAACGGTGTGAACATTTATGTTAGCAGGGCTCTCACGGGTTCGAATGGGAAGACTCCAGCAGGCGCTGCTACCCCTCGAGGCCGTTCTCGCCGCAGTGAAGTCCCTGGCTGGCTTTCACGATTGCTCGATCTTCTCGAGCACAACGTGTCTCGGAAACTCGGCTGCGACCTTGTAGTTCTCAGCGACCCACTTCGCCCCAGTGCCACCAAGAAGGTCCTCTGACCTCTCGGAGCAGAACACCACCACATCGGGGCTGAACTCCCTGAGGATGTCCCACAGAGGGACTCGCGAATCTCTGGATCTGCAATAGCTGAAGATCTCGGGAGATACGATGCCGGCTATATCGCAAGTGAATCTATCCGTACTCCAACCTATCATTCCCAACTCGTCCACGAGAACGCGCGCATCGGGAGCGCAGTTGAGGCAGACGTACTCGCCGGCGCTCTCGTAGCTTGTCCGCAGTATGCGGCAATAGGGCAATCTCGTGGCCGTCCAGATCACGCAGCCGCCCGCGCACAGCGCCACGACGAGTGCCGGAAGTACGGCAGCGAAGCACCTCCGACGTAGGTCAGCCCTGATGTAGCGTCTCAAGACCCAGGCGAAGCCTATCACGCAAGTCACGAGATAGGCCAATCCGCTAGGAATTCCGTACCAGCTGAAGTCCACTCGTCCCTTGGCTACCAGGTAGAAGGCCAAGTATGCGATGAACAGCATCGGGAAGACGAGCAGGTCGTTTCTTCGCCGCCACAGATCCCGTGCTCCGATGAGGAAGAGGCCGATCGAAGCCCAGGCGACGATCGGGATCATAACCTCGAGGGAATGGGAGTATGTGAGCCGCTCAGGTACTTCGAGAAGTGATAGCGCCGAGAACAGCGTCGCGATCCTCCCGTAGATGTTCTGATCCGAGTAAGTGACGAGCCAACCACACTTGGAAAGGACCGATTGCGGGATGGGAGATCCATAGTACAGCCAGGAGAACACCGTCCAGATGAGCACGATAGTCGTCCCGGGAAGCAGGTCGGCGATTCGTAACCTGAGTCGCAGCATGATGACTACCGCGAGTACGGCTGCAATCACGAGTATGCCCTCGGGTCGCACGAGCACCAGAGACCCCAGGAGCACGGAGAGCCAAGCGAAGCGCCTCTCTCGAAGCAAGAACACTGCTCCGATTGTGCCCAGCACAAAGAGAGAGGTCTCCATGCCATTGATCGAGCTATCCACGAACCGGAGATGAAAGGCGAAGAGCGCAATGATCAGTAGAGAGACCTTGCTGCCGATCTCCGCTGTAAGGCGTGAGAGCGCAACCGCGCTTGCAGCAAACATGACTGCGTTTGACAGACCGATTGCGTAACCGATCACTTTGGCAGGGATAACCGTGAGCAGAAGAGCGACCCACAGTGCATACAGTGGGCACGTGACCCCGAGTACGTGATGTCCGGCGTTGTAGACCAGTGCCCCTTCACCGATCAGATTCTGGGCGCAGCGAACCGTGATGTAGGCGTCATCGATCATGGTTCCGCCGCTACACCAGAGGAGCACCACCCTCATGGCCATGCCGAGAGCCACAAGCGCAATAATGAGCCGCTGAACGTTGCCGCTGTGCCCAGTGCCAGCGTCAGGAAGGTGCATCAAGTGGCCTCCACGTGGCCTCACCAACAGTCTATCGCCGACAATCGATTATACGTTCTCCTTCTTGATGAGTAAAGAGCGCTGAGTCGGGGGTAATGTAACGGTTCTTGTGTAGAGGGCAGAAGGTTGAAACCACGATGCCGGAGCTCCGATCGCACCCACCACTCCTGCTCCCAGGAGACCAACTGTAGTCCTCATGCAGAACCCCGGCCAAGCGTTCTCAGTCTCCATGGCGAAGGTTGGCCGCTCGACCTCCGGGTTGTCCTTGACGCGGCGCCTGGCTGACAATTCCCCCCTCCCGGCACTTCATTGACGACCTCTGAAAACTATGCTATACTGTAGTATTGGTGGGGGTTGCGAACATGACCGCACATCGCTGTCATGCTCGCGCCCCCGTTTGCTTCTGATTGCATTGTGTGCTTCTGCGAACAGGGTGTGCCGTTCAATCGGCGCCACAGAGATCGTCAGGGAGGTTCGACCATGAGAAGGTCTGTCCCCTCAATTGCGGTGCTCGTCATCGTCACCGCGGCGCTTCTGGCATCCGCGTCGACCGGCTTCGCCGCCGACCGATACGAACTGGTTCTCGGGAGTGGAAGCTACGTGCCCGGCGAGGTCCACGTGGCCCGAGCAGAGGACTCGCATCTCGTCATTCAGTTCTACGAGATCCCGACAGATGCGGAGCGAGAAGAGCTGGCGGATGCGGGTATCATCCTGCTCGACTACATCCCTAATTACGCCTGGACTGCGTTCGTGAGGGGTGGAGCCGTGCAGTCGCTTGACCTGAGTATCGTGCGGGCGGTGTTCGCGCTTCGGGCAAGCGATAAGATAGCGCGTAGCGCGGTGGATCAGAGAATCGTACGCGCCTTCGTGTACGACGACGTGATCGACGCTGAACCCGTCCTGTCCGTTTACGGCCAGATCATAGACAGGGACAGAAACTCCTTCACCCTGATGCTCGACTGAGACGTATTGGACCTCGCTGCCGTGGACATCGTCAAGTACGTGATGGGTCCCCGTCCGGAGAAGGTCGAGAACACCGGCGACATCATCCGGACGGACAACGGCGCCTACGACCTCATCAAGGAGGACACGCTTTCACCGGCAGAGACGTGGGAATACGACATCAGCGTCACGCCGGGCGAGGACCTCAAGGTCACGTTGGTCTGGGACGATTTCGAAGGCGACTACGGCACGGGCGGTTTGATGCTGATGAACGATCTGGACCTCGAACTCGAGGCGCCGGGTGGTGGGACGTACTACCCGTGGGTCCTGGACCCAGGCAATCCCAGCTGGGCAGCGACCACGGGCGATGATCATCTCAACAATGTCGAGCAGGTAGAGGTGGTCTCTCCAGCGCCGGGCACCTGGACTATACGCGTAACGGCGACCATCATGCCGGAGCCGAATCAGGACTTCTCGGTTGTGACGAACTTCGGTGGCGGCGCACCCGATCTGCCGCCCGATGCACCGACCGGCCTTGGGACAGCCCCGGGCGCCGGAGAGGGTGAGATCGATGTTAGCTGGAGCGCGAACTCGAAACCTGACCTCGATTACTATCGCCTCGAGCGGGACGACAATCCGAGCTTCTCGAGTCCTTCCTCGTTCACGATGACCAACACATACTATGATGACTCTGGGCTCGAGCCCGGCGACACATATTACTACCGTGTGTTCGCTGTCGATGCAGGCACGAACGAAAGCGACCCGAGCGGGACGGCGGCGTCCGACGCTCAGGACCTGCCGCCCGATGCGCCGACCGGCCTTACGGCAACGCCGGGGGCCGGAGAAGGTGAGATCGAGGTCAGCTGGAACCCGAACTCGGAGCCGGACTTCGACCACTACCGTCTCGAGCGCGACACCAGTGCCTTCTTCGGTTCGGGGACCTTCATGGTCAGCCAGCCGGGGACATCGTTCCTCGATGCGGGCCTTGACCCGGACACGTACTACTACCGGGTCATCGCCGTGGACGCCGGAAGCAACGAGAGCGCCCCGAGTGATACGGTGAGCATCACGCTCGAGCAGACCGGCGTCGCTGAGGACTTCATAGCTTCGCTCCCACTCATCCGGCCGAATCCCTTTGCGACGCAGACGGCCATTCACTACACCGTGCCGTCACAGGGCACTGCAGTCTCGCTCAGGCTCTACGACATCCGAGGCTGCCTGGTAAGGTAAGAACGCTGGTCGATCGCCGGCACGCGGGCGGCGCCTACGAGGCCGCTTGGGACGGTCGTGACTCCCGTGGGCGCACCGTCTCTTCAGGCGTCTACTTCGCACGGATATCGATTGCGGACTGGGGCGAAACGAGGAAGATAGCCTACGTCAGGTGAGTACCCAGGTATTGGCTCTCTCTGCCCCGGTCGGCTGCAAGATGCCGACCGGGGCATCTCCTACTCCGGGAATCCAGCTTGGAATTTCTCATCTTGGTACGTGTTGTAGCTGTCGGCGCTCTGTGCGGAACCCGTGATGTTTCCCACGTAGAGACCGACGGCAAGCAGCGAGTAGAAACCTCCGGTGCTGTTGTGTATAATGCCCCGACAGCAAGATCACAATCCGACCGGAGACGTCACCGTGCAGATTCCTGAAGAGCTCATGAGAGCCGCGGAGTTCCACACACATCTCGGCCCCTTCCTTGTCATAGGGCTCCGCATCGGCCGGGTCGTCGTCCGGGAGTTCGGGGACGAGCCTTTCACGACGAAAATCCGCGTCCTCACCGGCAGGAAGCCACCCTACTCCTGCCTCGCGGACGGCATCCAGTTGTCGACCCCGTGCACAACGGGAAACGGCGGGATGGAGGTCGCCGCCGAGCGGAAGATGGCCGTCGAAGCGACTAAGGGCGACCGCACTCTCTCGGTAACACTCAGGCGCGAGATCTTCGACAGAATCGAGAACGAGTGTAGTGAGGACGACCAGCACGCGTTCGCGCTCGAGATCTGGGAGATGCCGGAGAAGAAGCTGCTCCTCGTGGAAGAACGGAGCGCAGCAACCGAGGAGGCGAACCAATGAACGAGCCGCATCGTCTGGTGTCGACAGCAACGAACGGATCCCGCCGAAGGATGTCGACAACGACGATCACCGGGACCGCGCTCCTCCTCGCACTCGGCGTCGTGCTGCCCATCGTCTTCCACGCTATGCCGTTCGGCGGGCGCATCTTCCTGCCGATGCACATCCCGGCTTTCCTTGCGGGTCTCATCCTCGGCCCGGTGAGTGGCCTCATCGTCGGGGTAGGATCGCCGATCATGAGTGGGTTCATCACAGGCAGACCACCGGTCTTCTACATGGTGCCGATGGTCTTCGAACTCGGAACGTACGGACTGCTCACGGGACTTCTGAGGCCCCGGTTCGCGCGAATGATGCAGCCGCCCGGGAGGACGGAAATGGGCTACGCGCCGACGCTACTGGCGCTCATCGCCGCGATGGTCATCGGCCGCGCCGTCTGGCTCCTGGTCGTGGTCTGGTTGGCGCCGCTTCTGGGTATCAAAGCACGCACCGTGGCACTCGCGCTGGGCGCGCTTGGCGCCGGGTGGATCGGTATGGCCATCCACATCGCGGGCCTTCCGGCCCTCGTTCGGGCTATCGAGCGCACGCGCGTCTCGCGGCAAGCAGGATGATCACGCCGTGATTCCCGCCTTCATTGCACCCCTCCCGAATCGCCGTGGCAAACACCGGCGAGACAGCCTATTCCAACACAACCGTCTTTCCTGCGGCCACCGTGCTGCCGCACTTGACTCTCACGAGATACACACCCCGCGTGACGGACCGACCTTCGTCGGTCAGACCATCCCAGCACACTTCTAGTGCCCCGTCTCCGTCGAAGTGGACTTCAGAAAGATGCCTCACAAATCTGCCTGCTGGGTCGAAGATATCCACAATCGTCGGCCCATGCGCACCGCGAACGCGGCACAGCAGACTGCCGGACGCAAACGGCGAGACTACGGCCAGCGACAGCCGCGCAGGACTCGTCGGGCTCTCATTCGGCACCGACGTTCCAATCTCTTCTGTCGTACCGACGCGGAGGCGGTCAAGAAGAATGCCACGAGCAGGAGCTCCCCGGGTCACTCCTCTCGCCTGCTCGATACACAGGCTCATGTGCGATCCGGACAGCACGGCGCCAACGTATTGCGGATCAAGTGGAAACGCGACCGTGTGCCAACCCTCGTCGAACATCGGCAGCGAGAGGGCCTCGCAGAAACTCGACCGAGAGCCCAAGCACTCGACCGTCTCATCAACAGACACTCTCATGGTTACATAGGCCGGAGCATCGCTCGGCAAGTCGAAGTACCCGGTGAGTTCAAGAACCATGGCATCGTAGTCCGTGATCCCGGACACGCCGAACGGAGGTGTTACGATCGACGCCCACTGTCCATCCGCGGTAAGGCCTGTTTCCGCATCGACCGCGGCGATGACCCAGTCCCCAACAGTACCCCCGGGGGGCGGTGCGGCGAGCGAGTCGGAAGGAACCCTGCGCCATGTGACTCCCACCTGCTCACTCCCCCCATCCGAAGCCACCCATCCCGCGTTGTCAGGGTTGAGCGAGTCCTCGAAATCAGCGGTGAATACGAGTTGACCCGCGCTGCGGACTTCGACTTCGTCGATGTACCAGCCTCCGTCCGTGAACGCAGCATGCGTGTTGCAGTGGCTCCAGCGCTCCGACGAGTAAGACGCGTCTGATTCAAGTCGCCATCTAATGCGAACCTGATGCCCAGCCCAGCTACCTATGTCAATCACAGGATGAGAGAGCTCCGGGTCCCAGTGGTCCCAGTTAATGGGGGCTCCTGGCGTCGATCCGAAGGGGATGTTCGAAATGCAGTGGACTGTCTCGAAGGTGTCCGGGGGCGTGCCGTCGGCGACGGCGAGTTCAACGTAACCGTAGTCGTACCCCGATTCAAGCCCGACCCTCTGGCGGAAGCTGAGCTCAAGCGAGTCAGCGGAAAAGGAGGTCAAGTCAACGTCTCGCCAGAGGAGCTGGCACCACCGGTCGCCGTAGCCGGCCATGGGCCAGCACGTATCCCTGCGACCGCACCAGAAGGATCTGTCAGGAGGCTGTCCGTCCTGGAAGGCGCGGAACGTGTCGACGTGCCACTGTGGCTCCAGTGGAGGATGCTCGCTGAAGTCGAAGGTGAACCAGCCTGTCAACTCATCCCCTGGGTCACCAAGGTCTTCTGTTCCGGCGTTGCATCCACCGAAGTCCTCGAAATCCGCGTCGAAGATCCACAGCGTGTCGGGGTTGCGGTCCGCAGTCGGGCTAGACCACGTCCCAGGAGCAGAGTCCGCGATCGGGTCGCTCCCTCCCGCGGTTGAGATGAGAGGCACGAGGCAGACTAGTAGAAGGACAGCCGCAATCGAACCGCCAGCGTGTGCAGGCCTCGCGCACATCGCAGTGACCTCCTCTGGGAGCCATCAAGCAGGCCCCGCCCGCATAGGAGACTACTAAGTCTTACCGTAATTTTACCAGATCCCCGGCCACCATTCAACATTCACCTCCAAGAACTCGTTTCTTCGAAGACACCCCTCTATGGCTCTCGAGTGTCTCAACTGGGTAGGTGTTCTGCGCTCCCCAAACCGCGCGGGGCATGCTATGGTGGGATTGTAAGCTCGTTCCTGTCGAGGATAACCATGCCCATTTCTCGCACCATTCCAGTTCGCATCGGTCTGGCACTTGCCTTGGTCGGTCTCTCCGCCGCCGGGACGTCCGCCCACACAATCCATGTCGACCAAGCCGGAGGCGGCGACTACCTGACGATCCAGGAAGGCATCGACGCAGCAGCATACGGCGACACCGTCCTCGTGGCGCCGGGCACGTACTACGAGCATCTCTATGTGGGACCCACCGCAGACGGGGTGACACTTCTGAGTGAGGCCGGCCCTGAGTCGACCATCATCGACAACGAGGGCGCGTCCTATTACTCGGTCATTCACTACGAGAACGTCGGGCCAGACACACGGATCGAAGGGTTCACGATCACCGGAGGCAACACCTACGAGTGGGGCGGCGGCATCAGAGCCGACAACGCCGATGTGCGGATAGCCTCGTGCACGATCACGGACT
>JAUWBY010000374.1 GCA_030609605.1 Candidatus Eiseniibacteriota bacterium | reverse complement strand
CGCAGGTACTGAGTGCTATCAAGCGCATTCTTGATGGGCAGAAAATGCGGCTGGATCAGATGGCGCAGACCTATGCTCAGGAGAACAGCCAGCTCCGGGCACAGCTCATGGACGAGATGGACTGGCGTGAGTGGATACAGTTCTACACGAGGTTCGTCCACTGGGATCTGGAACTCGACCGCGTCCGAGACCCGGGTCTCAGGCAGATTCACCACGATCTCCAGATGTCGGCGAACGCGGAGTTCTCTCGTTACGTGGAGGGCGCCTATGAAGGGTGGGTCAACGACGCCCCCGATCGGCCGTTGCTCTCTCCGGATATCTTCCGCGAGTACGTCGCGCCGCTCCTGACGGCCAAGAAGAAGGTCTACTTCGTAGTGCTCGACTGCTTGAGACTCGACCACTGGATGAGTCTCTTGCCGAGCCTTGAGCCCTTCTTCAACATAGAGAACCATCACTACTACTCCATCCTGCCGACGGCGACGCCGTACTCACGAAACGCGCTGTTCAGCGGGCTCTATCCCGTGGAGTTCGGCGAGAAGTTTCCCGATATCTGGGATGTGCGCTCAAGAGACAACTACGGCAAGAACCGCTACGAGCGCCAGCTCATGGACGCGCAGCTGAGACGGATGGGCATCAGAGTCAAGCCCAGCCACAAGTACGTGAAGATCTATGAGAAGGATGAAGCAGACAACGTGAGACGGAAGATGGTGTCGTTCCACGATATCCCGTTCGTCTCGCTCGTCTACAACTTCATCGACATCCTCTCGCACGGACGCTCCGAATCTGAGATTCTCCAGGAGATCGCACCGGATGAGCCGGCCTTCCGCTCGCTCGTGCGCTCGTGGTTCCTGCATTCGGCCCTGTACCATATCATCGTGGAGATGGCACGACAGAAGGCCACGGTCGTTCTGACGACCGACCACGGGGCAGTTCTGAGCAGGCGTGCCGCGCTCATACGAGGCAACAAGGCGACGACAACAAACATCCGCTACAAGTTTGGAAGCAATCTTGGCTACAATCCGAAGGAGACATTTCTGATAGATAAACCCGGCCGCTTCCGGCTTCCGACTGATGGTTTGAGCAAGCAATACGCCATCGCGAAGGAGGACTACTACTTCGTCTACCCGACGGAGTTCCACAAGTACGAGCGGCAGTACCGGGGCAGCTTCCAGCACGGGGGCATCTCGACCGAGGAGATGATCCTCCCCTGTGCCGTCATGACCCCCAAGGGATAGGTCGCGGCGATGAATGCGGAAGCGCAGAGTCTAGTTTCCATGTCTTCCGACGAAAGTCGGGAGCTGGGTTGTGCACTGGGACGTTTGCTCGGAGCTGGTGATCTCATCGCGCTCTACGGGGATCTGGGAAGCGGAAAGACCGTGCTTGTCCAAGGTATCTCGATCGGCCTCGGGTACGACGGCTACGTGTCCAGTCCCAGCTTCGTCATAGTCAACGAATACGCCGGGCGGATCCCGATTCTGCACATCGACCTCTACAGGATCCACGATCCAGCTGAGATCGAGGATCTCGGGTACCGCGAGCTCTTCTTCGGCGATGGGGTGGCCATCGTGGAGTGGGCGGAACGTGCCAGAGAGCTTCTTCCCGACGAGAGGCTCGACATACGGATTGCGATCAACGCTCCCGACAAGCGCACTATCACATTCGACGCACACGGTGACAGATACATCTGTGTGACCGATGCGTTCCTGGAATCATGGAGAGGTCGGTCGGAAGATGC
>JAUWBY010000275.1 GCA_030609605.1 Candidatus Eiseniibacteriota bacterium | reverse complement strand
AGCTTCTCTCAGACAATACTCGAGGAGCTGGTGCTGTCTGCAACGAGGACTACGACGGCGTTTACGGGGAGTCCGCGACCGCTGCCACAGTGGTGATCGAGCCGGCAGAAGGGCGGCTGATCGTCTGCGCAGGCGGTGCGCGGCTTGGCGGAGTTCACTCCTTCAGATTCTAGACACGGTGAGGTGGCGAAGATATGCTAGGCGACGAGCCTCTCGGCCGTTTCGTCCGCGAGCTTCATGAGATCCTCGCGCTTGGCCGACTCGCCTGGTCCGGCGATGCCGCAGCCGCGGATGAGAGTGCTCTCCGCGAAGCCGTAGTACCTGAAGAAATCTCGGAGCTTGGGGAAGACATCGTCGAACGCGTCTTCGGCGTCTGCCGCCTGAGTCTGGATGAAGACGAGCTTCTTCCCGGATTCAAGGCGGCTTGCGTCCTCGGATACGAGGAAGTCGGGTCCGAGGAATGAGTAGGTGCGGTCGATGAAGGATTTGAGCTGGCCCGTGACACTCCCGAAGTAGACGGGCGAGGCCATGACGAGCACGTCACACTCCCTGATCGAATCGAGCACGCGCTCAAGATCATCGCGTTCCACGCATCTGTCGTGCGTGGTCTTGCACGCGTTACATCCCTGACATCCTCTGTAGCTCAGGTCGTTCAGCAGGAACGTTTGGACCTCGGCTCCGAGTTCCTGGGCCCTTCCGCAGAACCGCTTCGCCAACGTCGCGCTGTTTCCATTTGCTTTGGCGCTTCCGAGCACGCACGTGATCTTCATTCGTCCCTCCCAGGCTCGACCACTGCTGTTGGATCCGGGGGCTGGTCCGTCGGACTGCCGTTGTTGTTCTGGGGCAGCGGCACTGTTGAGATGACGCGACGGAATTTGCCGAGGGGGGAGAGAGGGATCTCATGGACGCGCTCCAGCGTGATCTTCACACCATTGCCCAGTCGCTTCGTGAGGTAGTCCATCAGGACTGCGACTTCCGCGGCGATCAGGGGGTGGTCCGTCTCGAGCTTGATATGGATGGCAGAGGGTTCGTCTTGCAGAACCTGCGCCTTTCGGATTCCTGTGATGCAACCGTATCCGCTCAGGAGGAAAAGCGGAGGCAGCAGCCGTCCATCGGGGAGGACGAGTATGTCTTCCTCCCTGGTAGTGAGATCTTCGAACAGGGGGTGGCTGCGTCCGCACGAGCACGGTGTCTGGGAAATCGTGCCGATGTCGCCACACGCGTACCTGATGAGAGGCGTTGCCCGATTGTGGAGGCTCGTGGCCACGATTCTGCCGGAGTCTCCGTTCGGAAGCCGGAGGCCATCTCCGTCGAGGATCTCTGTAACCCCGTACTCCTCGAAGATGTGAAGTCCCTCGTGTCGCTCGCACTCCGCCGCGAAGAGAGTCCGTTCGGCCGCTCCGTATGCATCAAAGATCTCGCACTGGAAGTGCTTCTCGATGAAGCTGCGTGTGGGTGGCAACAGCGGCTCACCGGTCAATGTCACGATTCTGAAGCGCAGTTCTTCACCGGCGTCTCTCAGGAGCTTCGCGAGAATGTAGGCGGACGACGGGTAAGCTTCGAGCACGGCAATACGTCTTCGCTTGAGCTCCCGGGCGTAGGAACTGATGTTGTCCGGACGCAGATGAAGGGTCGATAGAAGAAGCTGCCTTCGTGCCGCGTTGTATCGCCAGAACGGCGGCTTCGTTTGGGAAAGCGGCACGGTCGGACGGCCCATCAGTGTAGCGAAGGGCTCGCGGGGATCTATGCCCGCCAGATGGTGGAAGCGGTGCATGCACGCATTGTTGAAGATCTCAACGCCCCGGTCCCAGAAGATCGTTATGGGGGCGCCCGTCGTCCCCGACGTTGCCACTCGTCGAAGGGACTTGCTCTTGACGGCTGTCGAGAGCAGGCGTTCGCCCTGTTCCCGTATATCTTCCCTTGTGAGCACGGGAAGCTTCGCGAGGTCGTCCACCGTCTCCACATCGGAAGGCTTGAGGTGCAACGAGTCCATCAGCTCCCGGTAGTATGGTACCGTCTCGTACGCGTAGAGAATGAGCCCCTTGAGCTTCTCGTCCTGCCATTCGCGGAGGCGTGTCTTATCGTAGCGCTCACTCTCTTCCAACAGGCGCTTCGCGGCCTCGAGATCAGGTCCGCTTCTGCGTCTGAGCACTTGCCAGCCGTACACGGAGATGAGTGCATTCTGGAGCGGGATTGGGATGCGAGCGTAAAGGCACTCATTGTGTAGCTTCATGGACTGCTTGATCCTCGCCGATAGAGCGTCTTGATGAGCCCCCAGCTGGTCGCTTCAACCGGGGAGTCGCAGTCGCCGCAGCCACCAGCGCCGAGTGCTCCGATCTGCTCCCCCCAGGTGTTCGCGCCGGGAAGGCAGAGCGAATTATCGCAGAGCGTGAGGTCGCCGGAGGCCATGCCGCAGAAGCGCGGATCCACGAAGCGATTATCGAAGTGGTTCCCGCACAGACTGTCCCCGCCGGCGTTTCCGAAGACCACGCAGTGTGTGATAGAAGATTGGTCTCCCGAGGACGCGCAGTCGAACCCGGGGCCGGAGCGGTCGAACGCGAAGATGCACCGCGCGAAGTCAAGCTCTCCCATGAGGTTGTAGATGCCACTGCCCGTGTTTCTGGCGAACGTGCATCCTGAGACGGAGGGCATGTTCCAGTTGCTCTGGACCTGCATGCCACCGCCGGTGATGGCAGTGTTGTTGTAGAAGACGCAATCACTGATGTTGGACTCCGCGCTCATGTAGTAGATGCCACCACCGTGCTCAGCGATGTTTCCCTCGAATGTGCAGTTGTCTATCTCAGGCCTTCCAAAAAGACCGATCAGCATGGCGCCGCCGAGTTCGGCCGTGTTCTCCTCGAACATGCAGTCCCTGATCGCTCCCGCGTCGCTGCGCGTCCAGACAGCTCCTCCATCGTCCGCCGTGTTGCGAATGAACGAACAGCGCTCGATCGTCGGGGCTGAGTTTGGGGCTGAGTAGATGGCTCCACCGTCATCGGCCACGCAGTCCTCGAACACGCAATCCGTGATGATGGGGAAGGTGGTGGAGCAGTAGATCCCCCCCCCGAGCGAGCGGACACCCGATGGTGTCGTCGCATTTCGGATCGTGAACCCGTTCACGATCGCTGTCGTATCCTCGCCGCTATGGAAGGTGAAGCCTCTTCCCATAAGCTCGCAGTCGATGATCGTGACATCCCGGCCGCCTGAGGAGACGAGTGTGATGCCCTTCCCGCCAAAGTCAATGTCCCGGTTGAGGAGCCCGGTGTACGTGTCCGGGGCTACCAGTACGATGTCGCCTGGCTGAGCGGCGTCCACCCCCTCCTGTATGGTCAGTTCAT
>JAUWBY010000076.1 GCA_030609605.1 Candidatus Eiseniibacteriota bacterium | reverse complement strand
GCTTGAGCAACCGTACTCCGGGTGCGAAGTGTCCACGCGTGTGCGCTGTCTCGGGGTGGACATTCCCTGGCTGGGTACCGGTGCCACGGTCGATACGCGGAGCTGGCTGACACCCGATATGTTCGGCGCGGACTGTACGGTGGATGACACCGACAGGTGGGTGCTGATGTCAGACCTGGGTACCGGCGCTCCACGATCAGACTTCGACTGCGATGGGCACGTCGGCTCGTTGGATATGGCCATCATGTCCAGCCACATCGGGGAAGCGTGCGACCCCACAGGTGTGGAGCCACTTCCGAACGAGTTCGGTCTTGAGCAGAATCTACCTAACCCCTTCAACCCATCGACGAGCATAGCGTTCACGACATCGGTGCCGGGTAGAGTGATCCTTCGCGTGTATCACGTGTCGGGAAAGCTCGTGCGCACCCTCGTTGATGGATGGGCGGAGCCGAAACGCCACGAGATAGTGTGGGATGGACGGGATGACCGTGGCAGATCCGTCGGTAGTGGTGTGTATTTCTACGCTCTGGATGCGCCCGGACACCGGGAGACGAAGAGCATGGTTCTTCTGAAGTAGTGAAGAAGTGGCGATTCTGATACGATCAAGGAAGGATGGTGAAGACAATGAGATGGACGACGGTTTTGCTCACGCTCGTGATCGCTGCCATGGGTGCTGGTATGGTCGGCGCCGAAGTGCCGCACACGCTGAACTACCAGGGTTTTGTTGCCGAGATACTGGGTCAGCCGCTCGATGGGAACTATGCCATGGAGTTCCGGCTGTACGAGTCGGAGCAGGGCGGTAGCTCGGCCTGGCACGAGACCCACGCCTCTGTTGAGGTGGACCACGGCGTGTTCAGCGTGGTGCTCGGGAAGAGCGACTCACTGAACCTGCCATTCGACGTTCAGACCTACTGGTTGGGTGTCACGATAGACGGTTTCGAACTTCACCCGTACAAGGAGTTCACGTCGGTTCTGTACGCGCTCCGCAGCGCCGAATCGGACTACGCTCTGGTCGCCGCTGTGGCCGAGTCCCTCGTGAATGGACTCGTGCGGTGCGACGATCTGAGGGTCACCGATGACGTCAGGGTCGACGACGAGATCTACATCTATCCCCCCGACGGGCCTGTGCCGTTTGCGGGATGGACCCTGTATGTCAGCGGGGACACGCGGCTCCACGGGTCTCTCAGCTTCGACTTCGACTACGATTCTCTCTGGTACTCGATCGATCCTGGCCACACTGTCGTACTGAGTCACTCGCTCGGGGGCGACCCATCGGACTACGTGGTCCTTCTCCATGGAAGGAGCTCGAGCGGCGGAATCCACCAAGCGAATTTCGGGAGCTGCTCCTATCGGTCCGGGGTAGTCAACAAGTGGCTCGGATGCGAGTGGTGGGGAATGACGAACGGTCTCATCAGGGTCACGAGGGCTGATGACGACGATGAGGCCAGTTCCGATCGCGATTGGAACGAGTTCCGGATTCGTATCATCAAGAACGGCAGCACGCCCGGTTTCGGACTGGGAGGGGGAGCCCACGAACTGAGTGCTCCACGGCGCTAGTCCGTATGTGCGCGATTGAAGCGAGATCGCTGCAATGGAGGTCTGATGATGTGCAAACTAAATAGAGTACGAGCATTCATGGCGGGTGTCATGCTGCCGGCTCTGCTCCTCATCGGCGCCGGGCTGTCAACCGTGCGCGCGTCGGACTATGAGATGCGCGCGGATGTAGCGAGCGGCGTCGGAGTGTGCACCTTGATGTGGTATGGGAGTGGCTTGCATACCGTGTACGCCACAGCCGGCCAGCCGGCGCCGGTAGGACAGTCAGTGAGTGAGTTCCTCCGGCTGGATGCGGGGTTCATCCCGCCTGTTGCGTCGTGGTGGGAGAGCGAGGGCTCGCTCATGATGTGGGACTATCCCCTTCTATCTCGGTTCTATGATACGTTCGACCAGAGCACGGCAGAGGCCGAGACGGCATACGTCAAGATCAGTGACTCGGACGACGTGCTGAATGCGTTCCTCATTGCATCGAACGGTGCGGCTTGGGAGGCATACGAGATGGAGCGGGAGGACCCGTTGAGTTCATGGTGGAAGGCTCCGCCCCCCGTCAACCAGATCCATCCTGGAGCGGAGATCCGGTACTACTTCGAGGCGACCGACGGTGTCGGCAATGTGAGTTGCTACCCGAGTGAAGCCCCCGGCGAGAACTTCGAATTCTCGCTCCTGCCGATTCACGGGTCCACGGAGGATCCTGGCATCCTCCTTGTTGACAAGCACGGCGCCGCTGTGCTCGGCGAATACGGGACGTATGACCATACGAGCGAGTACTATCATCGTGAGGCGCTCGACATCCTGGGTTTCGATTACGACGTATTCGATGTCCGTGCGCCCGGCGTGTCGATCTACGGAGAGGCGCCTGACACGTCAGGAATGAAGTACTACGATACACAGGTATGGTTCACGAGTGATCTCAAGACGAACGTCGTTTCTCAGACCGAGATCTGGTCGCTCGTCGAGTGGCTCAACCGGTCCAGTGCGGGCAAGACTCGCAATCTCATGCTTTCGGGGAACGATTTCAACTCCTATGCATCCTCCGATACGCTCTCTTTCTTCGTCGAGATCTGGCTCGCTACGGAGTTTGTCAGCGATACAGCGGCCGGAGGGTACGGCGACGTCATCGGTCTCGACCACTGGGACTATCCTGGCTGGTCTGATTGCTCGCTGGTTGTGGAGGATCCCAACGACTATGACGTGATCGGACCCGTGCCCGGAATACCCGGAGCGTCTTCCATTGCGTCGTATTTCGTCCCCGGGCTCTTCGAACTCCCGGCAGCCGTGGTCTATGAGCACGCCACATTGGGCTATCGTGTGGCCAACCTCGGGTTCGGTTTCGAACTCATGAGACTCGACGTCTTTGATCCCATTCCCTCACCGAACTCCGGGCTCGAGCACCGAGTCAACTTCATGAACCAGATCATGGTAGAGTTCTTCGGCAAAGAGCCTGAGGGAGACGGCACCGGTGTTCCCGATGATGTCGTGGGCCGTAGCTGGCTCGCACCGCCGTCTCCGAACCCGTTCAATCCCACGACGACGATCCGATTCTGTATCGGGGTTGGAGGGCGCACTGACGTGCGGATCTACGATGTGTCAGGCCGGGTGGTGAGGACCCTGGTCGATGGGCAGCTTCCTGCCGGAGAGCATGAGGTTGTCTGGAACGGCAGGACCAATGCGGGAGGTGGCGCAGCAAGCGGAGTCTACTTCGTCCGCCTCGAGCTCCGCGGCGACTCGGGCACGTTCGTGAGCCAGCGAAAGGCCGTGCTGCTTCAGTAGTGTACGCCCCGGGTCGTGCCGTGCCCGGGTGGCGACTGATGAAGTCCGTGGACCGGAAGACCGGATTCGAGGGGGTCTACATGAAAGGATTGATCGCACAAGCAATCATCCTGCTGGTTGCCGCTTCGGCTTGGGGGCACACCGTGACCGAGAGCTGGGAAGGCAACCATACCGTGCTGGCCATGTACGGGAGTGGAAACCCGCCGATCATCGCCGAGGCCATTGTTGGAGGGCCAGGCGGCCCCATAGACGGCGCCCAGGTTCTCCAGCTGGTGGACAACACACAGATCGGCGCCAACATGGTCTATGTCGCGTGGGTCTCCAGAATGGGGACTCAGTGGATGCAAGTATCTGGCGCTATGATACAAGCCCCGGGACTTCACCGTCCTGTCGTCTGTGGGCGCACTGGAACGACGATCTGTGGGATCAGTACAGTTACGCTGGGACCGCGGGCGGGAATTACGACTACGGCGCCGGTGAGGGCTGGGACCAGGTCTGTTGGACCTGGACTGTCGAGGACGACCACAGTGGGCTTATGATTGAAGTTCGAGTATTCCGGTATCCGGGAGATACGGTCTGGGTTGACTACCTATCGGTCACCGCGCCGGATCACGCATGGATCCGTATGCCGGAACATGAGACTCCCGTGGAGCCGACGTCTTGGTCTGCGGTAAAAGGACTGTATCGGTGAGTGGTGGCAGAGCTGTGCCTGAACCAGGCCGGCGAGCCATGCGAGAGGAGGGTCAGAATGCGCTACGTAGCGATTGTTCTCATTGTCGCGTGTATCTCCGGAGTCGCCTTCTCGAATCCGGCACCCGCGACTGACTATCTGCACTTCGACGTCGGTGGCGGGGCGAACTGCATCTGGCCGCTCGAGAACGAGACGTTTACCGTGACTGTGTACCTCGGGGATCTCGGGCTGTTCACCGACGACGGGATCACGGAGATCTCTCTCCGCTTCGATCGCACGTTCGAGGGAATCAAGCTCGGACAAACGAGCTGGCTGTACGGATCGGAGTCCGGTGACATCGAAGACTCCGGCTTGACTCTGAGTACGCCCTTGGGAGAGTGTGCCACACCGAACCAGTTCGGTCTCATTCCCATCATCTCGGTTGAGTATCTCTATCTCGGTGGGCCCGGCACCATCACGCCTGCCGCACACGCGTCGGCGGGCAACTCTCTTGTCAATTGTCACGATGTAGATGTCACTTGGTATCTCTATGGGAATTTCGAGACGGGGGGCACCGTTGGTGTGGGGATGGAGCCGCCCGAAGGATGTCTGGGCGGCACGCCTGTTGGTGACGTATCATGGGGTGTCGTGAAGGCACTGTATCGATGAGCGACGCCTGCGAACAAGGAGCATGCTATGGCTAGGGACAGACGATACTTGGGCGCCCTCCTGCTGTTTGTGATTCTCGCTATCTCGATTCTTGCCGGTTGCGGCAAGAAGGACGCGGGAAGCGTCGATCCCAACATCCCACCGGAGACGGTCCTGAGCTCGTCGCCTGGTGCCGGCGACACCGTGAGCTACCGGGTTCGCATGAATTGGTTTGGCTGGGATCCCGACGGCGAAGTCACTCACTACCTGGTGATGTGGGACAGCCTCGACTGGACCAGCACGGTGTGCACGGAAAGCACGTTCTGTGTTTCGGCCCAGGTCGACACCGTCGACTCCCTCTACACGTACGGATACCACACCTTCTCCGTGAAGGCGGTCGACAATGACGGAGAGGCTGACCCGACTCCGGCCACGATCTCGTTCTCGGCCTTCAACATTCTCCCGGAGACCGAGATCACAGATGGACCGACAGGGATAACGGGCAGCTTTGTCGACATCGAGTGGCTCGGCTCCGACAGCGACGGCGAGATCGTCGGCTACGGATACATGCTCTTCGAGCGAATCAACTTCGATTGGGTCGAGGTGGCGTCGGAGGACAGCCTGGGGGCCGCCGAGACCACTATCAGCTTAGGCCCTCTCTCCGGAATATACCGGTTCGAGGTCTGGGCCTACGACGATCAGTGGGGGGCGGACCCAACGCCGGCAGCTCTGGAGTTCAGCTGTTATGCCGGACCGACTGGACGCCTCAACATCCGATCCAACGTCTTTCGCACAATGGTTTTTCGCGGCACGGACTGGGAGGAGAACTATTCGCTCTACATGCCGATACAGATCCTGGCCGGAGATGTTCTCTCATTCGATTGGAACTCCGACGTCGATCTCGCCGGATACCGCCACGCGTACGACGACACCTCGAGTTGGCTCGCGTGGTCGATGTCCGACACCCACTTTGAGGTCCTGCCCGAACCCGGAACACACTCGCTCTATGTGAGCGTACTGGACGTGCACGGGGCCATGATACGAGGGAAGATACGCTTCACCGCGGTCGAGGCCGGTCTGGATGACTACATCCTGATTGTCGATGACTTTGACGTGCACGAGGAGGTTCCCCACTGGGGGACAGACGCCGACCGGACGAGTTTCTACGATCTCCTTGTCGCTCCGTACGGGGAACGGTACGAGTGGGAACCGTCAGCCCACACCGTAGCTGGTGTGCCGCAACCGCCCGACGTCGATGCACTCGCAGGTGCGTCGACCGTGGTCTGGTATGCTGATTTCGAGAATACCGTGCTTGGAGATCTCTTCGGTGTGTACAGGCCTCTCTATGACCCGCTGTCTGCATACGTTCGAGTAGGCGGCAACCTGATTCTGTGTGGGTTTGAGGTGCTCGGTCAGATCCTCGATGAGAATTATCCGATCAGTGTGTCGGCGGCGGACACAACGCACGGTGCAGTCTTCGTGCGCGACATCCTGCGCGTCGGTGACGCCGACAACAGCGGCCACGCGGCCAACAAGAACCTCCCGTGGACATACGGCTACTGCTTCTACGGCGCGCTTCCGGCGGGGCGAGACGGATTCGAATCCGCGTATATCGACAGCGTCGGTCCGGGGGGCTGGCCCGAGCCCGGGAAGTGGTGGCTCTACACCTCTTCGCATCCGAACTACTCGAGATGCGGCCTGCCGGGTGTGGAGAAGGTCTTTGCCTTCCAGGGGACGGCGCAGGAGTTTCTCACGATTGACTCGTTTCTCAACCCGAACTACGAGGATGAGCCGTGCGGGTTGTTGTATCTCTCGGGTGATGATCACGGCAATGTCTGCTACTGTGGTTTCCCGTTCTACTACCTGCAGACACCACAGGCTCAGCAGATGGTCCATGAGGTCCTCGATCTGTTCGGGGAGGAGAGGCGGTAGCGGTTCCATCGGGTGGTGGTTCCCGTCGGTGCCCGGCCTACCGCCTCACCCGCATCTTCGTCGGCGTCGGATAGTAGCGGCAGTGGAATGGTTGAACGTCATCTCAGGTGCACGATTTTCCCGGTAGCTACGGTTGAGCCGGACGTTACGCTGACGAAGTAGATGCCGGCAGGCACGCGCCTGCCGCTGGAGTCGGTACCGTCCCATCGCGCAATTGGGTCCTCCGGGTCCGGGATCTCGACGCGGTTCACGAGTCGCCCGGCAATGCTGAAGATCCGGACCGTCGCAGGACCGACCTGCTGCGGTGCGAGTGTGAGCGAAACCTCCGCGCGGAACGGATTGGGCGAGCCGACGACGTGCGGCGTTGTATCCGCGTCAGCCGTGTCGATGTGGGCCGCGTCGTCCTCGGGCACCATGGTGGGCAGATCGCGAGACGTGTACACTCCTCCGCCGTGGGTGCCGAGTACGGCAAGCGCCCTCTCTCCGCGCTCGTCCTCCACGTTGCGTATCCCGATGGCGTTGACCACGCGGTTCACGATCTCTCCGCTGACGTCGAGCCAGCTCTCACCGTGATCGACGCTCAAGACGATACCCTTTGTCCCCGTCGACGCCCAGACGGATCCCTCGGAGGGCTCCACACCGACCGTGCTGCGGCCAGCCACAGGAAAGCTTGGGAGCATTGACCAAGTCCGACCTTCGTCGGTGCTCCGCCAGAGTCCCCAGTCGAGAAACTGGCTGCAGTAGACATACGACGTGTCGCTCGCATCGTAGGCCAGGTTGTTGGCCGTGTTGCCTCCCCACACATTGGTCCAGCTCTGGCCGGCGTCGGTGCTGCGGTAGACGCCGCAGAACTCCAGAGGGTTGCCCACGGGCACGAGCAGGTGAGACCCGTCCAGGGGGTTCACGGCGAGCCCGAGGGAATAGCCGCCCGCCAAGAGCTGCCCGGTCCACGAGAGTCCCCAGTCGTCCGACACATAGAAGCTGTCCTCGTTGGCGGAGACGTAGATGCGCCCATCAGTCTGGCCATCCACTCCGACGCCTACGATCGGCCCGTTGAAGGTCTCGAGTGAACTCCACGTCTCGCCGCCGTCCTCCGATAGGTAGAGTGTGGCGTCATCCGAACCGGCGTAGATCGTGTCCGGGTGCGCCGGGTCGACGGAGAAGCAGAGAACGGTCTTCTCCTCTCCGGGGTCCGGCACGTACGTCCAGGAGACGCCGTCGGTGCTCCTCGCGATCCCTAGGCCCTCGATCCCGGCCAGGATGCTCCCGTCGGGCAGGATCTCGCAGGACCGTACGACCGAAGCTGTGAGGCCGTCCGACGACCAAGTCCAGAGGTTCCCGTCAGCGCTCGTGTAGACGCCGCGGTATTCGGTCCCGGCAATGAAATACGGCGGCCGGCTGGGTGTGGCTAGGACGAGATCCGATATGAGAGTCAGCGGCGGGGCGGGACCCGTGATCTGTGACCACGTCGCGCCCAGATCCGCTGATGCGTAGAGCCCGTCTCCCTCGGTTCCTGCATACAGGATGCCCTCGAACGGCTCGTACTCGAAGCAGGTGACTGTGCTGTCGGGCGCACCCACGACGGCTACCGCAGACCACGTGACGCCACCGTCCGTGCTCCGATGGACGCCGTCGGCGCCCCCGGCGACGGCCACTGTTGGATCCGGCGGGAGAAACATGAGAGCCTCGAACGGTCCGCCGGGGACGGCCGTGGAG
Organism: Candidatus Eiseniibacteriota bacterium; assembly: GCA_030609605.1. GTDB lineage: Bacteria > Joyebacterota > Joyebacteria > Joyebacterales > Joyebacteraceae > Joyebacterum. Next base: position 722 of record JAUWBY010000076.1, on the reverse strand, counting down.
GTCCAGCTCTCCGCGCCGTCCGTGCTGCGGAGGATTCGCCAGTCCGATCCGGAGAGAAGCGTATCTCCGCCGGCAGGATGGACGGCGATGCTATAGGAGTAGCGCGGGACCATGCCCGTGTCGGCGCGCGTCCAGGTCGAGCCGGCGTCGGCGCTCCGGTAGAACACCGGTGCGGCGAAGGCGATGCAACCCGCGTAGACGATGTCCGGGTCCGTGGTGGACGCGGCCACGGCGAAGGGGATGCTCCGTCCCCATTCGCTGTTCTGAATTCCCTCGCTCGACTCGAACCACGTCAGGCCGCCGTCGGTCGACTTGATGAGTGCGCTGCGGTTCTCAATCTCGATGTAGTCCTCCCTGCACTCGACGCCGGCGAAGAGGATGTCCGATGAGAGTGGAGAGGTCGAGATGCACTTGATGAAATGCGATGTGAGACCGTCAGTGCGCGTCCAGGTCGCGCCCAGATCGTCGCTCGCGAAGATCCCACCGCCGTAGGTGGCTGCGAGGAGCTGCATCTGAGTTCCGGAAGGCCCGGTTCCCCATGCCAAGCCCTCGACTGTTCCGCCGAAGGGCCCCCCCGACTGCCAGTTGAGCGGGAGAGCGCTAGTCTGGGCCATGGCGGATCCGGAGAAGCAGAAAGAGACGAGACAGAATGCTACCAGGCAAGCGAGCCTGGTGGAACGACGTCGCGGGTGTGGGGAACGGATGAAGCGCCGCGCGGGTTC
>JAUWBY010000263.1 GCA_030609605.1 Candidatus Eiseniibacteriota bacterium | reverse complement strand
CGCGGACCAGCCAGGACCTGTTCCACCCTGGATCCGGAATCCGTGAATCAGTGTCGCCGAATCGAAGTAGCCCTCGCACTCCACGGTGCTGTAGCTGAACCCGGTCCCATCGATGATCGTCTCTGCGGGGCCGGACCCGATGAGTGACACACCATTCTTCATGAGAACACGTGTGTTGTAGTAGCCGGGAAGAACGAGGACCGTGTCACCATAGCTGGCCACATTGACTGCAGGCTGGATCGTGGTGTACATACCGCCGCCCATGGCATCAACAATGAAGGTCACGGCTGCAGCGTGTGGCACGACAGCACATAGGATCAGTAGAAACAGAACAATCGCTGTGCAACGCATAGCGTTCTCTCCTCTCGCGCAATCCTGATCACTTCCTCGCAGCAACGTAGTATGCTCCTGTGCAGAACAGCTCGCGTATCCCCCGGAGCCACGGGAGCCGCATTCGCACGGTCGGTGTGCCATACCTGAGTTCGAAGGACGGTCGAAGCAGGTAGAACTCTCTTCCCACGACACGATAGCCGCTCGCGCGCAGCAGTCGCTCGAAACCGCCGATTGTCATCCGTCCTCGCCACAGCTCCCTGAGCTTCGGGTGCCAGTGCACCCACGGGACGAAGCGAAGAACGGAGTCTTTGAGGTACACCTGCTGATGACCTCCGAAAACCGAGTAGTACGGCGGGAACGTCACAAACAGGTATCCACCCGGCACAATAAGGCGGCCGATGTGGTCCATAAGACGGCGCTTGTCTTCGATATGCTCGACCACATCTCTCAAGACAACCAGGTCGAAAGATCGGCCGACCGAAGACACCCAGCTCTCGTCGAGCACGTCGGCTGTCTCAAAACGGAGCCCGTCGGCCTCGCTCCAGTCGAACGCTGCGATGTCCGTCCCGAGAGTGCTCTCTGCCGTCTCCGCGAAGACGCGTGTCGTTCCTCCGTCGCCGCACCCTATGTCAAGGACATTGCACCCCTCGATCGAGACGCCAACGCGTGACAAGAACGGCAGAAGGTGCTCGCGGGCCAGCTTCTCCTGATACGCACTGTAGTATTCAGCCCAATCAGCATAGGCTGTACGAGATAGCTTCCGCGACATCCCAACGCCCTTTCGCTCCCAGTTCAGTATACCACAATCGGTTCTCACCTGCAATCAGACACAAGACTGCTACTGGGGGTGCCCCGCGATTCCCCAACGGTGCATCCGTCACATCCGGACCGCTCAGGCTCCTCGGTTCGCCCCCGCTCCCCCAGACCGCCTGCCGCCCCCGGTCTGCGCCAGCTTGAGCACGTTTCGGAGCACCGCGCCCGTGTAGGACTCCGCGCAGGCCGCGACCTCCTCCGGGCTGCCGGTCGCGACGACCCGGCCTCCTTCATCGCCACCCTTCGGCCCCAGATCTATGATGTGGTCGGCGGTCTTCACTACATCCAGATTGTGCTCGATGACGAGGACTGTGTTCCCCCTGTCAACGAGCCTCCCGAGAACTCGCAGGAGCATCTTCACATCATGGAAATGTAGCCCCGTAGTGGGCTCGTCGAGAATATAGAGGGTTCGCCCCGTGCTCCGCCGCGAGAGTTCCGCTGCGAGCTTGATGCGCTGGGCCTCTCCTCCCGATAACGTCGTTGCCGGCTGTCCGAGGTGCACGTACCCCAATCCGACTTCGTGGAGAGTCTCGAGCTTTCTTCTTATCATGGGAATGTTCGAGAAGAACTCCAGAGCCTCATCAATGGTCATCTCAAGGACATCGGCGATCGTCTTCCCCTTGTAGCAGATCTCGAGCGTCTCACGATTGAACCTCCTGCCGGCACACACCTCGCAGGTGACGAACACATCCGGAAGGAAGTGCATCTCGATCTTGACCTGACCGCCTCCTTGACATGCTTCGCACCGCCCACCCTTGACGTTGAAGCTGAATCGCCCGGGCCTGTACCCTCTGGCTCGCGCCTCAGGCACGCGCGCGAAGAGCTGCCGGATGTGAACGAACGTGCCGGTGTAGGTTGCCGGGTTCGACCTCGGTGTCCGCCCGATCGGCGCCTGATTGATGTTGACCACTTTGTCGATAAGCTCAACACCTTCAATGCGATCAAACTTCCCCGGGATCCTGCGAGCGCGGTTGAACCATTCCGCGAGAGCCCGGTGGAGGATGTCGGAAACGAGTGTACTCTTGCCCGATCCCGAGACGCCTGTCACACACGTCAACGTCCCAAGCGGGATCTCTACGGTGATGTCTGCCAGGTTGTTCTCACGCGCGCCGACGATGGTCAGCTTCGGGCCGTCCGGAGAGCGTCGTTTCGTCGGGAGCTCGATCCGTTTCTTCCCCGACAGGTACTGCCCCGTGAGCGATTCCGGATGATCAACCAATTCGTCCGGCTTGCAGCTCGCCACGACGTACCCGCCATCGCGTCCCGCGCCGGGACCCAGATCCACAACCCAGTCCGCGCTTCGTATGGTCTCTTCGTCGTGCTCAACGACTATGACCGTGTTCCCGATGTCCCGGAGCGCGACGAGGGTCTTGAGGAGTTTGGCGTTGTCATGCTGGTGCAACCCGATCGACGGCTCGTCGAGTATGTAGAGCACTCCCACAAGCTGCGTTCCTATCTGGGTCGCAAGCCGGATGCGTTGCGCCTCCCCTCCGGAGAGCGTGCCTGACGATCGGTCGATAGTCAGGTAAGCCAACCCAACGTTTGAGAGAAACGTCAGGCGTTCACCGATCTCCTTCAGGATCTCCTCCGCGATCTTCCGCTGCCTGGCAGTGAGTGACAGTTCGCGAAAAAAGACCAGCGCCTGTTTGATCGACATGGCGGTGACCTTGTCGATCGATAGGTCACCGACGGTGACCGCCAGTGACTCCGGGCGCAACCGGGCGCCTTGACAGTCGGGACAACCATCCACCGCCATGAAGCCTTCTATCCAACGCCGGACGTTTTCCGATTTGGTCTCCAGGTAGCGTCGCTCCAGATTCTGAAGCGCCCCCTCGAACCCACCCACGTACTCCCAGCGTCCCTTCTCAAACTGGATCTTGTACTCGATCTTCTCGTCACCCGCCCCGTTGAGAAGCACATCCTGGATGCGCGGTTCGAGTTCCTCGAACGGCGTCATAAGATCGAATCTGTAGAACTCGGACAACGCATCAAGTTTGTGGCGCGTCCATCCGGTCGCCAGATCCGGCCATGTGGCAATCGCGCCTTCTCTGAGAGATTTGGATTTGTCGGGCACGACGAGATCGGGATCGACGCGCATTTTCGTTCCCAGCCCGCCGCACGTCTGGCAAGCGCCGTAGGGGCTGTTGAACGAGAACATCCTGGGGGTGATCTCACCAGGTCCGACTCCACAGTGCGGACACGAGGCGTTCTCGCTGAGGAGCAGTTCCTTCTTTCCCACCTTGATCTGCACGAGTCCCCCGGTCAGTTCGAGCGCGGTCTCAAGCGAGTCGACGAGACGCTGGCGGACGCTGTCCTTGAGCACCAGACGATCAACTATGACATCTATCGAGTGCTTCCGCC
>JAUWBY010000040.1 GCA_030609605.1 Candidatus Eiseniibacteriota bacterium | reverse complement strand
GGGCTTCAATCCGATGGAGATGCGCTACATTGCCCGCGCCACCGAGCGCGGCCTCGGCCAGGGCGACCCGCGCAAGATCGAGATCGTCGGAGACCCTGATCTTGCCGATGAACGGTGGGGATTCAAGGTCGGCGTGAACCTCGGCACCGGCGCCGGCATGCTGCTCTGGCGCTCGCCGCTCAGGATCTTCCAGAAGCTTCTCTTTCAGACGCCCATCGTCAAGATCTTCATCTTCGCGAGCGAGTTCTACCACGACAAGTTCTGGTACCCGACAAAGGGCGTACCCGTCGTGGAGAAATGGAAGCGTGAGAGCCCGTGGGGAAAGCTGTTCGAAAGCTACCCGGAGTAGGAATCAAACGCTCGGCCGACCCCTCTGTCGGCACGGGCAGCGGTATGGAACATAGCGCGAACTCGCTCCTGGAGGCTACAATTCAGCCAGCCAGGAGGGGGTTCTGATATGCAAGGACACAAGGAGTTCAAGCCACGGCTGTTCTACACGCTGTCTCTGGAGAAGTTGGTCCCCGAAGACCATGAACTCCGGAGGTTCGCGGCTGTACTCAGGCTCGATTGGCTCCGTGGGGCGACAGCTGATCTCTACTCACACACGGGTCAGCCTTCGGTCGATCCCGTGGTGCTGATCAAGATGATGCTTCTGACGGTGCTGTACAACGTTCGGTCGGAGCGGCAGCTGGCCAAGGACATGGCCGTGAACCTGGCGTATCGGTGGTTCTTGGGGTACGACCTCGACGAGGAGACGCCGAACCACAGTGTGCTGTCGAAGGCGAGGCGGAGGTTCGGAGAGAGCTTGTTCGTTGAGCTCTTCTCGCGGGTAGTCGCGCAGTCCCGAGAGGAAGGCTTGGTGGACGGCGGAGGGCTGTACGTAGACTCGACATTGGTGAGGGCCGACGCCTCGAGGAAGACGCTGGTGCCCGTAGAGGAGATCGCACGATCGCAGTGGGATCAGCTGGAGCAGACGGCGGAAGTTGAAGCGAAGGGCAATGAGAGCCGGGGAGGTCCGGAGAAGAACCCCTCGGGGTCCGGAGCAGTAGGGAAGCGCTTCCGGGGACGTGTGGAAGTGGAGAAGATCGGCCGGCGTCGCCGTAGTCCGAACAGAGCAAGTGCTAAATGGCGATCGAAGACGGATCCAGACGCGACGATGCATGTTCGGCGTGGAGGCTTCGCCGGGCTTTCCTATAAGGTACACCAGGGAGTCAGACGCGACAGGATCGTCACAGCCGTGACGGTGACCGACAGTGCGACGCACGACGCGAGCCAGGTTCCGAAACTACTTAACGAGCACACGCAGCTTGCCGGGAGACCCGATCGGGTCATAGGCGACAGCCACTACGGGACAATAGATGTCCTGGCATACCTGAGTGATCAAGGAGTCGATACCTACATACATCCTTTCAAGGCGAGGGGCCGCCGCGGCTTCTTCAGGTCAGAGGACTTCAGCTACGATCGGGTAAACGACGAGTACGTTTGTCCCGAGGGGGCACGATTACGGCGTACGCGCCACAGCACCACCAGAGCAAGGGTTGCATATCGCGCCTCGATCGCCAACTGCGAGGGTTGTGCATCGAGAAGCCGTTGCATCATGAGCAAGAGGAAGGACGCGACGAGGTGGCTCTCCTTCTATGCGGGTGGCTACGTGGAACGTGCAAGAGAGCTCTGCAGCTCCGAGCGCGGTGTGCGTGAACTCAAGTTGAGGAGCACGGTCGTAGAAGGGATGTTCGGGGTACAGAAGTTCCATCACGGACTCCGCAGAGCAAGATACAGACGGCTCTGGCGTGTGTCGATCCAGGCGCACCTCACTGCCACGGTGATGAACCTGAAGAAACTGGTACTGGCCATCCCAGAGCCCGCACATCCCATCGCTTCCACTACTCCACCGAGTCAGACCCGGTCCCCTTCTCTGGTCTCCGAGATCGGGGAGACAGCCCTGCGTCTGCTTGCCTTTCTGCCCGAGCCTGCTTCCACACCCACTCCGGCCTAGACATGCCTTCGGCAACAGACCCTGTACCCATGCATTACCTGCGGTGGACTTCATCCTCCTTGCCAAACCCGCTTCGATTCCATAGACTTGGTGTACATTCCGGTCGTGAAGTGTCCGACCCTCCCCCCAGCTGATCGCTGGGCGCCAATTCAGGAATCGCCCCGCCAGCCAAGCACGGGCCACAGTCCGACGACTTCAAGGAGCAGGCAGTGTTACAGACTATGCTCGGCGCCGGGGTTCTGGCACTCACAGTCCTAGCCTTCCTCGACCGCCGTGCGCGAACTCACGGTCGCAAGCTCCTTCGCGCCCCTGCCGTCACACCGTCAGTATTGCAAGCTGCGACGATCCTCGTGGCCGTGCTGTCCGCTCTTCTGGTTGCTCCTGCCCTCTTCCCAAAGCTCAGAATCGGCCTCTTCGCCTTCTGCGCGGTCTGTCCCATGGGCACCGTAGCACAGGGCGAGACCATTACTCTGGGTGAGTTCACCGGCGCCTTCCTGCTTGCGTGCTGGTACTATGCGGCTACCGTCATCCCTGTGTTCATCGTGGCGTCTCTCCTCTCCGGTATCCTTATCGCGAAGTCCCATCGCATCAGAGTGCGCGGGGTCTTCGGTTCTTTCGCTCTCGCGGCGATACTCCCCGTCTGCTCGTGCGGCGTGATTCCTCTAGCCAAGACGATGATCGATCGCGGCGGCAGCGGCGCTCGCGACGGACTTGTCTTTCTCGCAACGGCACCCCTTCTGAGTCCTATCATCGTCCTTCTCGGCATCGAGATTCTCGGGGCAGGCTACGTCCTGCTGAGGATCGCGGCTTCACTGATACTCGCCGTCGTCATTGCATTCGTTGTTCGCCCATTTCTTTCAGCTACTGCCGCAGGACGGACATCCACCCGCAGCGCGCCGGAAACCTGTGCGGCTGCAGCACCTGATGGTGGGATCAACGCTGCGATCGATCCGGCAGCTGCGTGTCTCACGACAAGCGCGACCGGAGCAGTCCCCGCGACCGGGATCGGAGCAGTCCCGGCAATCGCGGCCGGGGAACACGGTGGTTCGGTCCTCGCGGCGGGCCGTAGCATGTTCACATCCCTCATCGCTTATGTACTCTACGGCATCGTCCTCGGCTCACTGGTCATCGCTGCCGTCCCTGCCGATTACGTCGGCACCATCGTCAAGTCCGGGATTCTCTCGCTCGCGGCGGCCGCCGTCGTTGGCGTGCCGATCAACATGTGTGCGGGGGAAGAGATACTTCTTGTTGGCCCACTCGTCGGGATGGGTCTCTCGATGGGACACGCCATCACGTTCTCGCTTGCCAGCACAGGTATATGCGTAGGATCGCTGCCGCTTCTGAACACGGTACTGGGGAGACGCGCCACAATCGTCATGGCCGCAGTCTACCTGGCCCTTCCGTTCTTGCTTGGTCTTCTGATCAACGCGCTCCCACTTGGAACTGCGATAGGTCCCCAGCCGTTCTGATGGAGGAATCGTGAACTACTTCTTCACCCTGCTTGTCACTGCGCTTCTCGTGGCCGCACCCGCGGCCGCCAACGTCTTGCCTGTCATAACGAACGTCGTGGTCAGGCTTGAAGCCGATGAGATCATTGTTTCCTACGACGTCGAGGACCCGGACAATGAGACCATGGACATCGTGCTCAGGATCGCTGGGACAGAACTCAGGGTCGAACCGGACGCTCCCGGCGTATCTGGAGATATCGGACGAAGCGTGGCAGGTGGCTCCGGGAAAGCGATCCATCTGCCGCTTTCGACCCTTCCCGAGAACTCGCCAGACGCCTTTGTGCCGCGCATTCTCGCATACGACGGAAAAGGCTACGGCGGTGAGATGATAGAGGTCGATTCGACGACGGGCCCGGATTTTCTGGTCTGCCGATACGAGCTGACGAATGAGGAGTTCGCGGCGTTCGTCAGGACCGACGGCTACGAGATGATGAAGTACTGGATCATAGACGACGGCAGCCTGGAGATCGAAGAAACAGGCTGGAACTACGCCGGGAAATTCCAGTGGCAGGCCCCGCGACACTGGGATCCGAAGGCGGATCCACCGTGGTCCTCCGACCCTTACTCCAATCGTGCCACGTCTCCGGTGCTGGGGGTGTCATGGTTCGAGGCGTACGCCTACTGCAAGTGGGCGGGATACCGCCTCCCGTCTTCCAGTGAGTACCTCGAGGCGGCGGGCCTCTACGAAGCCGCGTACCCTTGGGGGAACGAGCGTATGCCCGCGGAGAGCGGCCCGGACTATCCGTTCGCCAACGTCAAGTTCGGCTACAAGCGTTATGAACACTCTGGCTTTCATTCCGACGGCTCAGAGTTCGCTGCGCTTGTCGGAAGCTACAGCCCCGCGGGTGACAGTCCGCTCGGGATAGCCGATCCTTTGGGCAACGTCTGGGAGTGGTGCAGCGATGTAGTCGCCGTCGTCAACTACGGCACTTTCTCATGTGCGACCCGTCCCATAAGGGGCGGCAGCTGGGCGACCGGCATGGCCAATCTCGAGGACGCCACGAGGGACCTCTGCCCGCTCTATCGCACCGACACGACCGGCTTTCGCTGCTACAAGTGATCCATCTCGCCCCCGTTCACCATAGACAAACTCGGCAAAGTGTGCTAAAATGGTTTGCACGTGGGAAATACGCCCGAATCGGTCCGCCGAGCGGATGTTCGGGCGTGCTGGATCCTTGTGCGCTCGCTTCAGAAGCTTGCAGGCAGACAGTGTGCGCTCACTTCAGAAGCTTGCAAGTAGACAGTGAAAGAAACCGCGCGCAGCAATCACCCTAAGGAGGGCACGATGCGTGGAGTGCGTTTGTGCAGTGCCATAATGAGCGGTGCCGTTTTGCTCACGACCTTGTTCGCAGTCGCAGCGCTCGCGATACCGGCAGCAGCCGTCACATTCAGCATCCTCGAATCCGATGCGTCACACACGCTTATCGAGATCGAGGTACCGATGCCGGAGATCAAGTCCATCGTGCTCGATGGGCGCTCTTTCGATCTGGCAGCGGTTGAGGGCGCAGACATTTGGGGAGATCCAGGGAAGCCAACCCTCGCCGTCGCTGCAACACTCATCGCGATTCCACCTGCGTCGGGTGTCGAGCTCAGGATCATCGAGGAGCAGTACGGCACCATGCCCTGCTCCGAGCTTCTCCCTGTCCAGCCGTCTGACCGCGCGCAGGACGGACCACTCTCCTACGATGATGCCGCCTACAATGGGGACTCCTTCAGTCCCGAGGGCCCCGCTCTGATCGGCGATCCCGCGATACTCAGGGACTACCGTGTCGTACCCCTCAGGATCTATCCGCTCGCATACAATGCTTCCGCCGGCGAGCTGAGGTTTGTGAAGCGCCTCGTGGTCGAGCTTGACTATGGCTCCCCGGGGAGGATCAACGTCAAGACGAGTGACAGACCCACCTCCCGGGCGTTCCGGCCCCTCTATGAGGAACTGATAGCCAACTACGAGTTCGTGAAGACGCGCTACGAGAGCGATGAGCGAGGCAAGTACCTCATCATCACCCACGACAACTTCTACGACAACATCCTGCCGCTCGCCGAGTGGAAACACAAGCGCGGCATGGAGGTCGAGATAGCGAAGCTCTCAGTGATCGGATCGAGTTCATCCGCCATCGACACATACATCACGGATGCGTACGACAACTGGGACGTACCGCCGGAGTACATTCTGTTCGTCGGTGACACCGAATATCTGCCGGTCCACCCGTCGTCGAGTGGTTCAGACGACGGCTACTGCCAGCTCGCCGGAAGCGACCCCTTGATCGATGTCTTCTGGGGTCGCCTCTCTTGCGACACCACTACACAGGCAGATCTCATTGTAGCGAAGACGCTCGGATACAAGCGGACTCCGTACATGAGTGACCATTTCTGGTTCAAGAGCGCCTGCCTCATCGTCCGCGACGACTACGATCCTCCTGATGACGCCATCTACTACGGCGACACCTGGCACGCGTACGACCTCATGGATAACGCCGGTTTCGCCGTCATCGACACGCTCTTCCGCAAGCACGGCGATGACAAGAACGATGTCCACGCCTCGGTCGACGCTGGCCGCGTCCTCGTCAACTACAGAGGCCAGGGTGTCTCGAACTGGTGGTCGCCGTTCGATGTCGACCCCAATCAGACAAATCCCGGATACAGACTCCCTGTTGTGATGTCGGCGACCTGCGGCACGGGATCGTACAGCTCGGACGGCTATCCGTGCGAGACCTGGATGCGTGCGGGCACCGAGGCAGCCCCAAAGGGCGCGGTCGCCTACGTGTCTACGAGTCGCATCATCTGCGGAGGCGCTCACCTGAGAAGCGTCGTCAACAAGAACTTCTACACGGCCCTCTTCAACCTCAAGTTGCACACGGCTGGACAGGCCCTCGCACACGGCAAGTCCTATGTCTACACCACGTACGGTGACGAGTACGAGTACGAGGGGTGGAGCGTGCAGGGAGATCCGGATCTCGACATCTGGACGGCTTATCCCACTATCCCGGAGGTCTCTCACTCCTCCACCGTACCCGCCGGGTCGAGCACCTTCGTAGTCACCGTTGAGTCCGGCGGAACGCCGCTGAACAAGATCCTCGTCTGCGCCTACGCGGAGGGTGAGGTCTACGAGGCGGGCCTGACCAACCTGAGCGGCCAGGTATCGTTGAACATCAACCCCGTTCTCGCCGACACGGTCTGGGTAACGGTCACCGGGCACGACCTCCATCCGTACGAGGGACACGCGGTTGTCACGATCGACGGCCCGTTCCTCGAATACGAAAGCCACGTGATCGACGATTCTGTAACCGGCAACAACGACGGGATGCTCAGCCCGGGTGAGACTGTTGATCTCACCGTCACGCTGCGCAACTCCGGGCCCGACGCCGCCGTCAATACCTATGGCATCCTTCGCACAACGGATTCATACGCGACCCTCATCGATACGACATCGTCCTACGGCACGATTCCCAGCAGTTCGACGGCGTCAAACTCATCCATCTACTCCCTGAGCGTCGTAGAGAGCTGTCCGAACGGACACGACCTTGCAATCACTGTCTACGCCACGGCTGATGAAAGCCGCGCCACCTGGACCGTTCCGGTGCCCGGAGTGACGGTAGCGGCCGCCGAGCTCTCCGTTCAGAGTATCGTCATCGACGACAGTGGCACCGGTGATGGAGACGGCGTGCTTGAGCTTGGCGAGACGGCCTGGCTCAACATCACACTGGCAAACGATGGCCTTCTGGGGCTCCTTGATGTGGCCGGAATGTTGACCACATCCGATGCCTACGCAGTCGTCACCGACGCAGAGTCCGATTTCGGCGACATAGGCACCAGCGGCGCTGGATCCAACGCCGGGAACTCGTTCCGCGTGAGTGTGAGCCCGAGCGCTCCGCCTGCCCACGAGATCTCATTCGAGCTCGTGGCCACCGGCGACGGAGGCACCTACAATCACAGTCAGGACCTCGATGTCGTGGTCACACTTGGCGGCGCGCCATCAGAGGGGCCGACGGGACCGGATGTGTACGGCTACTACGCGTACGACACCTCCGATACGTGGACCGGTCAGGCGCCGCTCTACGACTGGGTGGAGATCACGGGAGTTGGCTCCATCATCTCCGCAATCACCAACTCGGATGCGGCCACCACAGTTCTTTCACTCCCGTTCACATTCAAGTACTACGGCGTGGACTACACACAGATCTCGGTCTGCTCGAACGGCTTCCTGGCCCTCGGCTCGGAGGACTACCGGTTCGGCGACAACACCGGCATTCCCAATACACACGGGCCCGAATCCATGATCTCGCCTTTCTGGGACGACCTGGATCCATCGGTTGGTGGTGACATCTACCAGTACGACGACACTGCCAATCACCGCTACATCGTGCAGTTCGACGCGAACGTGCACTACGGTGGCGCCAACCCGGAGACTTTCGAGGTCATCCTGTACGATCCGGCCCACTACCCGACTTCATCGGGTGACGGCGAGATCGTCTTCCAGTATGAGGATGTGCGAAGCATCGGCACCGCGACGGTCGGGATCGAGAACCACGCCGAAAACGACGGCATCCAATACGTCTATAACGGCAGCTACGATGCCAACGCCGCGACGATAGACGACGGAATGGCTGTCAAGTTCACGACCGAACCTCCGGATCAAGCTGACGTGTGGCTTGCCGTTGATGGTCAAACCATCGACGACTCGACCGGCGGCGACGGTGACGGGGTTGCGGAGCCATCCGAGACCTTCAACCTGATCCTCACGTTTGTGAACAGTGGTGCTTCCATGGCCTCGAATGTGACAGCTGTGGTCTCGACGACTGATTCTGATCTGATCATAGTCGACGGCACGGCCGACTTCGGGAACATAGCGGGAAGTGGGACGGGCGACAATGTCGCTTCGCCGTTCGTGATCACGGTATCAGGCGCGCCGGTAGACGAGACGGCTGAGCTTGACCTCCACATCTACACGGGGAGCCGCTACGACGCGTACGACATTGTGACGATCACGATCGACCTCACCGGAACCGGCATTGCGGATCCGGAGATCCCGCTGGCGTTCGCTCTCAGACAGAACTATCCGAACCCATTCAGGGGCGGCACGGCACTGGCATTTGCTCTGCCCAGACCGACCGAGGCAAGGCTCGAGGTCTACAACGTCGCCGGCAGAAGAGTTGCGACTGTTGTGAACGGGAGCTTCCCGGCAGGCGAGCATCTTGTGACGTGGGACGGCACCGATGCTAGAGGCGCCAAGGTTCCCGCCGGCATCTATTTCTACCGTTTCGAAGCCAACGGGTTCGAGAGCACGAAGAAGATGATTCTCTTGAAGTAGCACCAACGTAATCGAGGTACAGAACCAACTCAGAAAGGGGCCGCTCGAATCAACTCGAGCGGCCCCATCTGTTTGCGTATCCGTATTGCCGAACGTCTATTTCAGAAGAACCATCCTCGACTCGAGCAACTCATTGCCAACTTCGAGGCGGTACACATACACGCCTGACGCAACGGCCGCGCCGGCCGAGTTCGTCCCGTCCCACATCACCTGGTTCAGTCCGGCCTCGTACTCACCGTCGGCCGCGACCTTCACAAGCCTGCCCGACACATCGAAGACCGACACCTTCACGTGACCCGCGGCGGGCATTGCAAATGCGATCTCGGTCATCGGGTTGAACGGGTTCGGGTGGTTTCCGTAGAGCACCAGAGCCGCCGGCACATCGATGATGCCCGTTGACTCGACATGCAGCGTGACCGGCACGATTACCCGGGCGCCGCCATTCGAGTCGATGAGGAGATCGGCGTAGTAATCACCCTCCGCCATTCCGTTGGCATCGAACTGGAGCTCGATATCGGCTGTTTGTGAGGCATTCACGGAACCGCTCGCCGGAACAGCCTCCAGCCAGTCAACCGGCACGAAGAGCGAGAAGAGCGCGTCACTGACGTCCTCGATTGCAGGCACGGTCTCGCCGATGACTTTCACAAGACACTCGTCCGAGGCACCGGCTGTGACAAGCCAGTTGTAACTGCCGTCGTTCTGCGTCGTCCCAACGATATCGTACCACGACGCGCCGTTGTCGATTGAGTAGCTCAGGGCAACTGATGAGAACACACCGGACCAGGACCATGTGATGTCATGCGGGTTGCCTATGCCCCACTCCTCACCGCCGTTAGGCACGGTCAGCGTGATCGTCGGTCCCGGAGGTCCATTGAGAGTCACCGTGCCGCTCACCGCGTGCGGTGGACTCCCGTAGCCGTCCCCGGTCAGTGTGAAGTCAATCTCGATATCTCCACTGAAACCGCCGTCGATCGTAACGTTCACGGTCGCATACGCAATCTCATATGGATAGATGACGTTTGAGCTGTCGCCGATCCAGTCCACGGAGGCCCCGTCTCCCGTCGTTCCGTCCCACACCAGTTCTCTGCTCGAAATGGAAGGAGAGAAGTTGGTGCATGTATTAACTGTGACACCGACGGGGAAGTCGAAAGTAATGCTCTCGATCCACTCTTGGTCTGAGCTCCCGTTGTACGCGGAGAAGACGATGTCGATCGTTGTCCCCGGTGTGTACTCGGTCGGATCAGACGTCACAGTGGAACCGGTAAGATCCCTGGCACTTCCGCCATCCACGATGTCGATCTGGTAGTTCAAGACCGAGAGAGCCTCGCCGATGTTGGTGATGTAGAGCGTCCGAGTGGTTGTCTCATCGGACTCAAGCGTTACATCAAAGCTCGCTGGGCTGACATCAATAATGGGGGTGTACGACGGTCCCACTGTGACCGTACCGAAGTACGGTATCGCGTTGAACGATGTGACTGTGAGCACGAGATCATCACCGTCGCCGAGCGTACCCGAAATAGATATCGTAGCATCCCCGCTCGTGTTCGTGAGCGCGGAGCCATAGAGGACGCCATCGTAGTAGAGCGCGCAGAGCGCTCCTTCGATGCCCGTGACCTCTACGTCGAACGTCCCGGCTCCCGAGTCGATCTCGCTCTCGTGGACGACCGTCAGCGATGCCGGCGTGTCCGTAGACACCCTGAGCGACGGGTCGCCAAAGATGTGCCAGGTCAGGAAGTCATCATAGCCGGCGCTGCCGTATTCGTCCATCATGTGCGCGCCGCCGTTCATGCACAAGCCCCCGAACGTCCGCTTCGCGTTCCCGACGAGCAGGTCCGCCACTTCGTCCTGTGCGTCCATCGGTTCGTCCCAATCCTGGTTGATCGAGGACATCCAGGTCGCAATCGCGCCGGTCGGCTCGCTCCCGTGAGTCGCCCTGAGCCACGTCTCGGCGAAACACGTAGTGTTTGCGAACTGGCCGTTCACACAGGCAACGCTGATGATAAACGGCAGCATGTTATCGTTCGTGAGTGCATTGATATGGCTGTTCGAAAAACCGGTTGAACCCCAGCTCGTAGCCGAGCCATGGCCGGTGTAGTTGACTACGCTCCGACCGTTGTTCAGACCGCTTG
Organism: Candidatus Eiseniibacteriota bacterium; assembly: GCA_030609605.1. GTDB lineage: Bacteria > Joyebacterota > Joyebacteria > Joyebacterales > Joyebacteraceae > Joyebacterum. The sequence continues at coordinate 2,279 of JAUWBY010000040.1, read as the reverse complement.
TGACCATCGATGCTGTACCAGTCGGATCGTAGATCTGGTCGACTTCCGTGTACGTAAAGCCCAGGAGGTCTGTGCGGATGTTGTCGAGGTGCACGTTGTCGTACTCGCCATCGTCACCAGGACCCTGGTTCGACGCGACACCCATACCCTTGTGGTACCACGCGCCGCCCGACTGTGGGTACTTCTCGTACTCAACACTCCGAAGAACCTGCGTCTCCACCTGACCGGTAGTCTCAGCGGAGAAACGACCGACAAAGATATCTGCGTAATTGTCCGAGCCCGCGACCAGCGCGTAGCTTGGATCGGACGAGCCGCCGTACGCACTCAGCGACGGGACCTGCGCCGCGTCACCAACGAGGAGGACGAACACGAGACCGTTTGTGTCATAGTAGTTCTGGATGTACGTCTGGATCGCACTCGCGCTGCCGCCGGCGTCCGTCACGCTCACCATCTCGCAGGGGACACCCATTTGCTTCTTCCACTCGACGAACGGCTCCATGGCTGTCATGAAGCTCCCGTAGGAGATGACGAGCATATCGCCCATCTCGCCGACCGGTGTGTACCGGTCAAGCCTCGCATGGTCGTAGTTGAGGAAGTGTCGGGAGTAGATACGCTCGAACTCGGCTGCCCTGGACTCATTCGGATTGCGCTCGAGCACATTAACGCGTCCGGAGCCGGTCGAGTAAACCTCCACGATGACACTCGTATGGACTCTCAGCGTCTTTGTAGCAGGGTTGTACTGGACAGGATTGAGGACGACCGTCAGGCCTCTCACGTCACGCATGATGTACGGCTCGCGAGCGTGAACCACCTCGCTCGGAAACCAACGATCGGTCTGATAGAATGAATCGAAATCGTACGAGACCGTGGCAGGATCTATGCTCCTTGAGATGACGCCCTTCGATGGCGCCACGGGGACATCCTCGAAGTCCACGTAGCTCGTCCCCAACACACGGACATCCATCGCCGCGTCATCGGGAATGATGACGCTCCGAGCCACAACCGGAAGCCCAGGAAGCCCTCTCTCCAACATCTTTCCTTCCGTACCAATGATGATCTCGTAGTACGTATCACCATCGATGTCCACGGGGCTCTTGTCGAAACTGCCGAACTCGTACTCGATGACGGTCCGGGGGCCATCCGCCACAACTATGCTCGCAGCAACCGCATCCGCGCCGCTGATCAGCGTTACGGTCTCAGCCGCAACTCCGAACGCGAACAAGACAACGGCGATCAGTGCCAATCCTGCTATCCGCAAGGTACACCCTCCAGCTTGAGCTGACAGGTCAGTGCAAAGCAATATGAGTGATATAATCGTAATTCACAACTGATTACGACCCTAGAAGCATATCTGAGTGCATATATTATACCACAGAAACACAATTTGTCATTACCAATTCGATCGCACCCGTCACCTATGTACGATGCCGGCGGAAGGCTCCCGGTGCCCTAATACCGCGAGATCACTGGATTTCGCAGCTCGGACCGGAAGCAGTAACAGGAACGGGGCGCACCGTCCAGGCGAGCCCCGTTTCCCGTGTCTGTATCAGATCCGACTCTCAAGGCGCCCGCAGACGCCGGAAGAGCACTACCGGCCGTAAGATACGGCCCCAACCGGATCCTACTTCAGAAGGACCATCTTCGTGCTGCCAGTAAAGCCGTCAGCCAGCATCCGTGTGAAGTAGACGCCGGAGGCCACAGAGCTGCCACGGTCATCGCGACCGTCCCAAGTCACCGCATGCCAGCCAGCGGTCTCAGATCCATCTACAAGGACCTTCACCAGCTGACCCGCCACGTTGTACACCGAAAGCTCTACGTGTCCCGATGTCGGCATTGCATACGTCACCGTCGTCATCGGGTTGAACGGGTTCGGACTCACGCCACCGAGAACGTACGTGCGTGGGACTTCCAGATCTTCCACGTCTGTACCAACGCTACCAACCACACGCACGCACCATGTGTTCAGCATACCGAGATCCGAGCCCGCGTTGTCACTCACCCAGACAGTCCACTCCCCCTGTGCGCTCTCGCCGATCAGATCAGCAAGAGAGCCGGGGCCGTCAACGGCAAGATCGCCAGGATACCACCCCACGATGTTGTCGGAGCTACCTCCCGAACGGTTGTGAAGACGAACCGTTGTCCCCTCGGGTGATGTCACATCAACGATCAGGTCGCCGATGTACGTGTGTGTGATGTTCACGTAGATCGCCACCTCGCTGATCTCCACGTCGTCGGGGAACGTCAGGTAGTCGTAGACGCCCGCTGGACTGCTGTCAGGG
>JAUWBY010000174.1 GCA_030609605.1 Candidatus Eiseniibacteriota bacterium | reverse complement strand
AACCGATCTTCTGAGCGACTGCAATCGCCGACGCATCAATGGGGATGCGACTCTCCTCGATTCTCACTCCGACTCCGCTCTCTTCCGCAAGGTGCCAGAGCTCCGATCCCAGCCCATCGCTTATGTCGATCATCGCGTGAGGCGTTGCGACATCGAGAAACGCCTGAGCCTCCGCAATCCGCGGGATGGGCCTGAGGTGCCGCCTTACGGCAGCCAGCACGGCGCCCTCCTGTGGAAGACCTGCAGTAAGCGCCCGAAGCCCCGCCTCGGCGCCACCGATCCGACCGGTGACCATGATAGCGTCACCCACGACCGCGCCGTTGCGGGTGACTATCCTGTCCCGGCTTGCAGCCCCCATGAGCGTAATCGATATAACAAGATCATTGGGGGAACCGACAATATCCCCGCCGACGATCTCGAACGAAAAGCGCCGGCAGACACTCAGCATGCCGTCGTATATGGCGGAGACGTCACTCTCGGTGATGTGCTCGGGAATGCACAGAGAGACTACGGCCCGGGTCGGGAATCCGCCCATTGCGGCAATGTCGCTGACGTTTGCAACCATGCACTTCGTGCCGATATCGCGGAGCGTCGCGAAATCCCGACGGAAGTGGACGCCATCCACGAACGCGTCACACGTGATGAGGCCGAGCCCCGGCGCCTGTTCGAAGACGGCCGCATCGTCACCTATCCCGACGATGGTCCCCGGCCCTGACGTGCCCACGCTCTCGCGTATGCGCTTGATCAGCTCTCGTTCTCCCGCACTCATCGCTTTCCTCTTCGTGCCGACGCGATCCGCCTCATAGAAAACACACGGTCATGATCCGCCGCGCGCTTAGCCGTCCGTCAGACAGAGCAGGGCAGAGTGCGCCATTACCGCAGCGCCGATCCAGAGAGCGTCCTCATCGATGTCAAACCTGGGATGATGCCACGGGTAGGTGAAGCCGCGCTTCTTGTTGCCCGTACCCAGACGGAGCATCATACCGGGAACGCGATTGACGAAATAGGCGAAGTCCTCGCCTCCCATGGACGGCTCGGCGACTTCGACAACACTGCGCTTCCCAAAGAGTTCGCGCGTTGCCTTGCGCACTATCGCAGTGACCTTTGGGTCACACGTCAGAACCGGATAGCCATCCCGGAAGTCGAATTCGTATCTCCCGCCAAACGCCTTCGTCACGTGCTCAACGGTCTTTTCTATCATCCGCACGCCGTCCCGCCTGTCCTTGGGATCGAGCGTTCGAAGCGTTCCTTCGATATCAACGCGATCGGCAATGACGTTCTGCCTGTACCCCCCGTGGATCGTACCCAGTGTGAGAACGATCGGGTGTGTCGGGTTCACCCTGCGACTCACAATCGTCTGGAGCGCCATTATCACCTGCGCCTGGAGCGTGATAGCGTCGACTCCCAGGTGCGGCTTCGCGCCGTGCGATGCTTCACCCAGAATGGACAGCGAGAAATCATCGGCCGCAGCCATCATGTGCCCGTCCCGCACCCCGATCTTCCCAACGGGAATCATTGAGTCGACGTGCACACCTATGATGTAGTCGACCTTCGGCTTCTCAAGAACCCCTTCCTCGATCATCGGAAGCGCCCCTCCGGGCGGAGCTTCCTCGGACGGCTGGAAGAAGAACTTCACGTTACCCACGATATCGTCACGCCTTGCCGCAAGGAGCATCGCCGCGCCCAACACGGTCGTCGTATTCCCGTCGTGGCCGCACGCGTGCATGATCCCTTCCACTCTGGAACGGTACGGAACGTCATTCTGCTCCGTGATCGGAAGCGCGTCCATGTCGCCGCGGAGCGCAACGGTCTTACCGGGCTTGCCCCCGCGCAGGAGACCAACGACTCCGGTCTTCGCAACTCCGGTCGTAACCTTAATTCCTGCGGCCCTCAGCGTATCCGCCACGAGCTCCGACGTGCGGTGCTCCTCGTACGCCAGTTCCGGGTACATGTGGATGCGGCGGCGCAGCTTCTTGAGCTTGCCCGCAAGCTTCTCTGCATCCTTCGCCATTGTGTTCTTCACTGCGTCCCCCTGAACATCTGCCTCACACCTCTAACCCTCGTAGACTCCGCTCTCAAGCTCGGAGTAGACGTCCGCCAGGAGATCAACCAAATCCCCCGCTATCATCGCCGTTCTTCCGATAGCACACGCAGCAATATCACCAGTCCTCCCATGGACATACGCCCCGAGCACGGCCGCGTCCAGGGCCGACAGTCCACGACCAAGGAGCGCCGCAACGATGCCGGTAAGAACATCGCCACTCCCCCCCGACGCCATGCCATCGTTGCCGGTCGGATTGATGTAGACCTCGCCCGAAGCGTCGGCGACAACGGATGCGGCCCCTTTGAGGATGACGGTTGCTCGCGCCCGCGTCGCGACATCGGCGGCCACAACCTCACGCGCATCGAGCACCTCGGGCACCGTCACGCCGCACAGCCTCGCCATCTCGCCGGGATGCGGCGTGATGACGACGGGCGCGTCACCCGATCGTGCGCCGATCTCCTCTGGGGTCAGTGCATTTAGACCATCGGCGTCGATGATGCACGGAAGCGATAGCTCCTTCACAATAGCTCTGATCAGCTCCTGGGTCTCGCCGTTCTGCGAGAGCCCCGGTCCAAGCGCCAGAGCGTCGGACGAATCGAGCAGGCTTCTCACTGCAGGAAGCGCCACTGTAGAAATGGATCTCTCGGATGTCTCGGCCAACGGTCTTGTTATGACCTCGGTCAACTTGGCTTCGAGGATATCGTTCAGGCTCGCCGGTGTCCCAAGGGTCACAAGTCCGGCGCCGCTTCGAAGCGCCGCCAGCGATGTCAGCGCCGCAGCGCCCGTGTAGCCGACCGAACCCGCGATGACGGCTATCTTTCCGAACGCCCCCTTGTGCCCGCCGGGATCTCTCCGCGGGAGAAGGCTGGATGCTTCTTTCTCTGTGAGGACGCTCCGCAAAGGGGCAACGGTGGTGACGGCCTCTTCCGGGATACCGATGTCGACAACATGAACTATGCCGGCTGCCTCGCGACCCGGATGCAGATAGAAGCCCAACTTCGGCAGCGCCATCGTACAGGTCCACGCGGCGTTGATGCACTCGCCCTCCGCGGCACCGGTCAGAGCGTCGAGCCCCGATGGCACATCCACGGCGAGTACCGGCCGCCCGCTCGCGTTGATCGCAGCTATGACTTCACTGTGAAGTCCACGCGCGGCGCCTTTGAACCCTGTGCCAAAGATCGCATCGACGATGAGTTCCGCATCATCCATCTCACTAATGAGATTGGGAAGCCCTCTCTCGTCCATGAGTTCGCATATGCACTCCGGATCCAGGCGCATGTAGTTGGCGCGCGCGTCACCGGTAAGCTCGCCTGCCCGCCCGAGCAGGAATGCGCCCACTTCGGCCCCGAGTTCCGTGAGACCTCGAGCGATGACGAAACCATCACCGCCGTTATTCCCCTTGCCGCAGACGACCACGACCTGAGCGCCGGCAGGATCGCCGAGCTCGCTCTCGATGAACTCCACGGTGCCCATCCCGGCGCTCTCCATCAGGGTGAGCCCGGGGATTCCCATCCCGTCTATCGCCCGGCTGTCTATAGCGCGCATCTCGTCCGGCGTGACCAGTCTCACCTTGAATCCTCCGGTCTTCTCTCCCGCGCCTGCGGCCGCAGTGATCATACCCCCGCCGTAACCGCAATGCTCATGCCTCTGCCGTGGCCACTAGGCGTCCTCAACGATCACGACCGCGGTGGCCTCGCTCTCGGAGTGCGACAGGCTTACATGCACACGGCCATTACCCAACAACTCCCTGCATTTTCGGTGAGCTACGATATCAGGAGCACCGCCCGCCGTGTGGACCACCTCGACATCCGTCCACCGCATACCGGGAGCCAGCCCCGTTCTCAGTGCTTTGAGAAAGGCCTCCTTGGCCGCGAAGATCGCTGCATAGGAGGCCATATCTTCTTTGTACTTCCTGCAATACGCGATCTCGCGTGCGGAGAAGAGGTGCTCGCGGAAGCCGGGGCTCGACGCCTTCATGATGCGCTCGAAGTGCGCGATATCAACGACGTCTGTGCCCATCCCACGGATCACGACGGTCCTCCACAGATCCGGGGTCACGACCCCTGTGAACTCGTCAATGAATCCAGAACCACGACCCCATGAGTTCGTCAACGAATCCAGAACTGCGATCCCACTACTACCCCATGAGCCCACCCGCAAATCCAGAACTACGACCCCGTGAGCTCGTCCACGATCCCGACGAGCTGCGAGATATCGTCAATCTCGTAGTCTGCGCCTGAGATCGTAGCTCCCGACGTGTCACCGTACTTCGCATAGACCGTCTTTATCCCGACGCCCTTTCCACCGACCATGTCCCGCGCGGGCCAATCGCCTACCATGATGACCTCGTCAGGACCCACGCTGAGTACTTCGCACGCCTTCATGAACGGCGCGGGGTCGGGTTTCCTCACGTGAGTATCCTCAAAGGTGATAACATGATCGAAGAAGTGCTCGAGACCGAGATAGCAAAGGCGGGACCATGCTTGGTAGCGTGGCGCATCAGAGAGGACTGCCAGCTTGAGCCCTCGCTTCGCAAGTGCCAAGAGGGTCTTCTTGACGTGCGGATAGAGTACCAGCGTGTACTCTCTTCCGCGCCTGTAGCCGAGCACGGCCGCGGTGTGGATCTTCGGGTCTATCTCTCCGTATTGCTCCTCCAGAAAGCGGTCGAAGACCCGCTGGTCCTCGATACCTTCCCGGTCGTAGATCTCGAACAGTTTGGCTCTGGTCTCCGCCGCCGACATCTGCAGGCCGGCATCGATCATCGACTCGATAGCGGCATCGATCGACACTGCCTTCATTCTCATGAAATCGGTGAGCGTGTTGTCGAGATCTAGAATAATCGCCTTCAGCATCCGACCATCCTATTGCTGGGGAGTAGGGAATATGAGCACGGGCGAAATCGTGACAATCCAGGTTCAGCGAACCCCGATCACACCATCTTGTGAAGCCGTGATCCGGGCTATTTCGTGCTTTCGCTCACTCTCGTGCCGCGGCTGATCTCGCCATTATCGATCCTGATGTGAAATCCACACTCCGGGTTGGAACACACCCACGCCTTATATGTTATTGCGGCGCCATCGCGTCCGTAGTCCGACAGGGGGATCAGAACCCCTTTTTCACACATGCGACAAGCAGGATACGTACTG
>JAUWBY010000208.1 GCA_030609605.1 Candidatus Eiseniibacteriota bacterium | reverse complement strand
ATAGATGGCGGAAAGCCCGCAGAGGATTCCCTCAAGACCCGTCAGAACGCCGAACCACGCCGGCGTGCGGAACCAGTGTCCTATTGCGAGGAGCACGAAGAGAACCGTGAGGCTCAGGAACACGAACTGGAGGCTCCTGTTCTTGCCCCATGTGGCGAACCACATGTAGAAGGTGAAGACACCCCACATGAATAGATACCACCCGAAGAAGATGGAATCGAATGCAAACCAGGCGTGCTCCTTGCCGAGGAGAATGAATACGAGCGTCATCCAGAACAGACCGTAGCTCGTGAATGCGGTCACACCGAAGGTGTTCCCCTTCTTGAACTCCATGATGCCGGCAACCAGTTGTGCCATGCCCCCATAGAAGATCCCCATCGCGAGGATCATGATGTCCTGACCGAAGAACCCGGCGTTGTGTATGTTCAGGAGAACCGTGGTCATCCCAAACCCCATGAGACCAAGCGGGGCTGGGTTCGCGAGATCGTTCTTCATATTCCTCCCCTACATGCCGTACTTGTCTATGATCGCCTTCTTATCCATACCTATGATGCCGTACTTGTCTCCCACCTTCGCGAAGGCATCGACGCACTTGTCAATGTGCTCGATCTCGTGCGCCGCGGAAAGCTGAACGCGAATCCGTGCAGCGCCGGCCGCGACAACCGGGAAGAAGAAACCAATCACGTAGATGCCCTCGGCGTACATATCTCTCGCCATGTCATTCGCCAGTTTCGCATTGTAGAGCATGACGGGAACTATGGGCGTGACACCCGAGCGGATGTTCAGACCGGCTGACGTCATCTTCTCTCTGAAACGTTGTGTGTTCTCCTCCAGCTTGTCGCGCCGCTCCGTTGTCTTCGACAGTACCTCGATCACCTTGATGGATCCGGCAACGATGGGCGGCGCCATGGAGTTGGAGAAGAGGTACGGTCGTGCCTTCTGGCGGCAGAGTTCTACGAGCTCCTTCCTGCCGGAGACGCAGCCACCCGAGGCTCCGCCAAGGGCCTTGCCGAACGTCGTGGTGATGAGATCGATCTTGTCCATTACGCCGAAGTGCTCGTGTGTGCCACGGCCCGTTCTGCCGATGAATCCGCTGGCATGAGACTCATCAACCAACAGCATCGCGTCGTACTTCTCTGAGAGTTCGCACATTTCATCGAGCGGACAGAGATCACCGTCCATCGAGAAGACGCCGTCCGTCACGATGAGCCTGTGCCGTTTGTCCTGGTGAAGCTCCAGCTTCTTCTCGAGGTGTTTCATGTTCATGTGCTTGAACGTATCGTACTGGGCGGAGCAGAGCCTGATGCCGTCGACAAGCGACGCGTGGATCAATCTGTCGGCTATGATCACGTCCTCCGGCTCGAGAATGGACTCGAAGACGCCCGCGTTTGCATCCATGCACGATGGGAAGAGGAGCGTGTCCTCCATTCCAAGGAAGCTCGACATCTTGTCCTGGAGTTCCCGGTGAATATCCTGTGTGCCACAGATGAACCGTACCGAACTCATGCCGTACCCACGCGAGTCCAAGCCCTCGTGCGCGGCCTTTATCACGTCCGCGTGACTTGAGAGACCGAGGTAATTGTTCGCGCAGAAGTTGAGGACTTCTTTCCGTGGGGCCCCCTCAGGATACTCAACATCTATCACTGCCCCCTGTGGCGAGCAGATGAAGCGCTTCTCCTTGAAGATCCCCCTCTTCTTGATTGTCTCTATGTCGTCGACGAACGCCTGTCGCGTCTTGTCGGAGTATGCCATGCCCGCCTCCAGATCAACCCAGGTGCTTGTTCACGAGTTCCACTATGGAAGTGACGGTGTCGAATGCCTCCGGCGTAGCCTCGCTGTCCGAAAGCGAGATGTCGTACTTCTTCTCAAGGAAAACTTTCAACGACACCATGGAGAAGCTGTCCACGATGCCCGAGGAGATGAGCGCAGTATCGAAATCAACTTCCACATCATCGTCCTCGTCGACGTACTCGTCGACGATGTACTCCAGAACAACGCTTTTCATCTCGTCCATTGGTCTTCCTCTCCTCCGATATCGCCGTGTGACCACTTCCACTCCGCGGCCGCGCTCCTCGCGCCAGCTGCGACAGTTCTAGTCGTCCTCGAGTGTCGAGAGATCTCCAACGTCCTCACCCCACTCAAGCGCCCTGAGATAGCGCCTCAGGATCTTCCCGGAGCGGGTCTTCGGAAGCTTCTCCATGTACTCTATCTCCTGAGGCATTGCCAGAGGAGACAGCTTCTTCCTGATGAAGTTCATGATCGAGAGCTCGAGGTCACCGGATGGTTCGAACCCCGGCTTGAGAGACACGAAGGCCTTCACGACCTCCATGTTCACCTTGTCGGGCTTGCCGATGGCCGCGGCCTCCGCGATCGCCTCATGTTCAACGAGTGCCGATTCGATTTCGAACGGACCGACGAGGTGGCCGCCCGTATTGATGACATCATCATCCCGTCCGACGAACCAGTAGTACCCATCGGCGTCAATGCTTGCCCTGTCGCCGGAGACATACCAGAGATCAGTGTTGGTGCGAAGCTCATCGGGCTCGGCGCCCTCGGGCGCCCCAGCGAACTTGCTCCGATAGATGTCCGGCTTGTTCCTGTACGCGCGGAACATCGCGGGCCAGCCAGGGCGAAACGCTATGAGCCCAACTCTGTCGGGCTCCTCAATGGGCTCGTGCGTCTTGAGATCCAGCACGGCAGCTTCGATACCGGGGAACGGCTTCCCCATTGATCCGGGCTTGATGGGCATGCCCGGGTAGTTCGAGATCATCATTGCACCCGTCTCCGTCTGCCAGAATGTATCCAGGAAGGGGAGCCCGAACACTTCCTCGCTCCAGATGACGGCCTCTGCATTGAGCGGTTCACCCACGGAGGCAAGATGCCTCAGCGAGGACAGATCGTGCGCATTGACAGGCTCAACACCATCACGCATGAGCGAGCGAATGGCCGTGGGAGCCGAGTACCACACGGTGATGCGGTTGTCCTGTATGAACTGATACCAGCGCGCGCTTGTGAAGCCGGAATCAAGCACGCATTGCGTAACGCCGAGCGACCACGGTCCGATGATGCCGTAGCTCGTTCCGGTGACCCAGCCCGGGTCTGCCGTGCACCAGTAGATGTCGTCATCCCTGAGATCCAGTACCCAGGATGCTGTGAGTGCCTGTCCCCAGATCGAACTGTGGACGTGCTGCGCGCCCTTCGGCTGCCCTGTCGTTCCCGAGGTGTAATGCAGTACGGACGGTGTCTCCGGGGTCACTTCGTATGCATCGAATTCCTCGACCCGAGGCGCTGCTTCCACATCGAAGAACACTTCCTCGCCCTTCAGTTTTGATTCGTCACCTTCCACCACGATGACGTGTTTGAGTTCCGGAAGCTTGTCCAGGATCTTGCGGATCTTCTTGACGTGTTTCCTGGTCGTGAGTATCGCCGCCGTTCCCGCGCTCTCCAGACGGACCTCTAGCGATTCGTCGCCGAACGCGGAGAAAAGGGGCTGTGCGACACCACCCATCTTGAGGACACCCAGGAATGAGAAATAGAGACTGGGGATCTTGTCCATGAAGATACAGATGCGGTCTCCGGGCTTGAGTCCCTGGTCGCGGAGAAACTTCGCGAATCCGTTCGAGTAGATTCTGAGATCACCGAAAGTGTAGGTGCGCTTCTTGTCCCCGAACCCCTCCCAGATGAGGGCGATCTTCTCGGCTTGCCCCCGAGCACATATTCTGTCTGTGCAGATGTGTCCTATGTTGAGGAGTTCGCCATTCTCCCAGCCCAGCACCTCTTTCGCGATGCCCCAGTCGAAATCCTTCAGTCTCTCTTCGTAAGATCCAATGTTGCTCAAGACAACTCCTTTCACATCGGATGCCGAGCGGTCCAGCCTAGGCAGGATCCGAGTCGAGCACGACGACGGCAGCGGCACTAGTTCGACTGTGAGTGATCGATAGAAGCCACCGACCTGCGCCCCTCTTCCCGGCGGCGCTGAGGGCCGTACCACTGAGCTTGAGTTGTGGCTCCCCCGACGACTCTCTCAGGATCTCAACGTCTTTCCAACGCAACCCCTGCGCGAGACCGGCTCCCAGAGCCTTGAACAGCGCTTCCTTCGCCGCGAAACGGGCGGCAAATGCTTCCCACGACCGAGCCTGCGTATTGCAGTACGCAACCTCGGCAGGCAGGAATAGCTCACCCGCCAAGTCATCACTCAACCGAGCCCGGAACACCTCAAGATCGACAATGTCTATCCCAACTCCGACGACCAACCCTCTCCTCCGGGATCTGTCGGACTCCCGCCCGATCCGGCGGAACAGTCAGTTTGTATGGTGGAATTGTACCCCGGCGCCGGGCGTGCGGTCAACGCCTGTGGCCGTGTCACAGGTCCGCCTGTGGCCGTGTCACAGGTCCGCCTGCGGCCGTGTCACAGGTCCGCCTGTGGCCGTGTCACAGGTCCGCC
>JAUWBY010000072.1 GCA_030609605.1 Candidatus Eiseniibacteriota bacterium | reverse complement strand
AGAGAAGCTCCCAGCAGACATCGGCCGTGATGGGGTGCGGCGCGTTCCCGAATAGCTCCACGAGGTGCGTCTCGCGCCAGCGGGAGCCGGCCAGGTCCACGCGTTCGTAGGCAGCGGGAAGAAGCGTCGGAGCCGTGTAGTGGTTGGCGTGAACAAGAACGCCACGTCTCACCTCAGTTCGCGCCGAGGCGGTCGCCGTCGTCTCCACGTTGAACGTATTGCCGGCATCCCCCACGACGAAGTTGTGTCCCGAGAGTCTGGGCGTCTCCTCGATAACCCCGATCGCCTCGAGCGCTGTCGTTACTGCGAGGGCCCGCGTGATGGCGAAGAGGTAGTTCACACCCGGTCGAGGATCCGTGGGCACGAGGTTATTGTTGCAGACCGCGACACCCTCGCTATTCAGCCCAGCGAGTGACAGGCAACCTACCGTTGTGAGTGAGAGGGTCTCCGGAGCGTCGTTGGGACGGCGGAGGACGACGGCCAGATACTCGCGCGCATCCGGATGCATGTCCCACGTTTGACCGATGATAGGAACCCCGGCGCAGGCCTCGGCGGAGCAAGCGAATGACGTGCACTCGCCGGTGTCTCCTCCACCTTGCCTCCCGGCGCTCCCGGGTTCACGAGGGTCGGCGCCCGTCCCATCCCCCATCAGCACTAGATCACGCAGGTCAGTGAGTCCATTCCCGACGAGGAGTTCCGGCAGAGCGAGACCGGCCCCGCGCGCGATGCCCTCGAACTCCTGCCAGACGGCATCATCGTACTGCCGGTGCGCTTGCAGGACTTCTTCCGCGACGCACAGTACGTCCGCGCGTCCGAGCGGCCGGCCTGGATCGTACTTGTCGACGAATCCGAGGCAGTACTCGATGCGTCGCTCCGTAAACCTGCGTATGGAGTCACAAAACTCCTCCCCGTGGGTCTCTCCCATCGCACGCGGCGAGCCTGTCACTTCGATGTATCTCAGCTCACTCACGGTCTCCCCCTGAATTGCCATCATAGCAGACCGTGATCATAACAGATTCGCGCCACATCCGGCACAAGACAGAGGAGCCCGGTCCTCAAGACCGGGCTCCTTCCATTTGGAGTCCCTCTCAAGCCTGAATCCCACAGAACGGTCCGGCTCTTCCGAACGTGGGCGGTAGTGATGCTACTTGAGCAACACCATTTTCCGCACGGCCTCCCCCGCCTCGGTCGAAAGCCTGGCGAAGTAGACGCCACCGGCGACCTTCTGACCGTCGCTCTTCGTCCCGTCCCAGACAGTGAAGTGCTTGCCCGCCGTCCGGGTTCCGTCGATGAGCGTTGTGACGTATCGCCCAGCAGGATCGTAGATGTCGAGCGTGACGTGTCCGTCGATCTCAAGAGTGTAGGACATGATGGTCGTCGGGTTGAACGGATTGGGGTAGTTCTGCGACAGTGTCGCGCGGGCGATGTCACCCGGCCACTCGGGTACGTCGAGGATGTCGTCGCACTGACGGAAACCGGCCAAGAGATACGAATCCCAACCCACGAACAGCACATCGTCTCCGTGCACGAGCATGTTGGAGGCTTCATCGGACCCCGCCATCTGCGTGGAGATGTGCCCTACGATCGCTGGGTTTCCAGGGTCGGACGCATCGATGACCCGCACGCCGTCCGCAGCGCTGCCCGCGTACACCCAATCCCCTGAGACACAGAGACCCGAGTTGTCACAGGAGAACCGGAGGAGGCTCTTGACCACGGGATTCTCAGGATCGTAGAAATCCGTGATGAGAAGACCCGCCGGGCCGGTGAGGTAGACCATGTGTCCGGCCGCCTTGACGTTCTCGGAGTACGCGTCCAACCCAACAATCTCGACGACACTCAGCAGCTGCGGCACGATGGGGTTGTCATCAAGGTCGTACGCGCTCACCGAGAGGTACCCTTCGCTGCTCTTGACGGCGACGTAGAGAATGTCACCCGAAACATCCACAGCGTGAACGTACTCATAGCCGAAGTCGTCGATCTCCCCCGCCCAGCTCGGCGAGGACGGTGTCGAGAGATCAACGATCTGCACTTTCCTGTGGGCCGCAACATAGGCGTACTGCCCGCGTGCGACAACATCGAGGCATCCATCATCAGGAAGACTGATATCCGAGAGATACTCGATGTCGTCATCGGTGACGATCTCGAAGACGACGAGTCCGTAGTATTCCTCGGTCACGAGCAGGTAGTCGCCCCAGAGCTCGATCGAGTAGAAATCCATACCGCCGTACCAGTCTTCATCAACGACCGAACCATCCGTCAGGTCGACTACGATGACGCCCCCGCCGTAGTCGAGCACGTACGCATAGTCGCCGCGTGCGACAAGGTCGACCGCGTTGCTGGCAACGTCGTACATGTGGTGCGTATTGCGGAAACCGTGGGTCGGCTTCTTGATGATATCAAGCCCGCCATCCCAGTTAGGCGACCGTCCCTTCGTGGGGATGTAGCAGTAGTCGTCGAACGCGATGACCCCGCCACCCGTCCCATACCCCTGAAGGTTAACCGTCTCGACGACCTGCATTTGCTCCTCATTGGGCGGATCAAGAAGGATAGTGAGGTGGAAGTTGGTGGTGTAGAGGTGGTCGTCTACCCACGATATCCCCAGGGGCGTGTAGATTGACCCGCAGCTCTCCATGTGCACCGGATTCAGGGGGTCACTGATGTTGATCTTCTCGATCGCCCCGTAATTCTGGACACCGAGATAGAGGATCGTGTCCACGACACACGTGCTCAGCGCATAGGTGAGCGTGTCCATCGTTGCCACGATGCTTGGAGGCGTAGTCTCGAGATCGACGACGCAGAGTCCGGCGTCCCAGCACGCGACGTACGCATACCTCTCCCCTGGATCGGCGGAGACCGCCATCGCATCCCCGGGCATACCAATCGTGTATTGCAGCGTCGGCTTATCCACGTCATGCGCGCACGTGCTGAATCCCCCCTCTTTGCCTGCGACAAGGATGAGATCATGTGTCATAGCGATATCATATGCGGGGACGTTCTCAACCACCTGCACGTACATGCTGTTCCAATCAAGAGCGTTGATGACAACGAGGCCGGAGTCGGCATCCGCTACCCAGCTGTGGTCGCCGTCTTTCACGACACTCGTGAAGCCGCCGTATGGGGAGACAGGCCCGTAGATCGTGGGATCCTCAGGATCAGCCAGGTCGAAAAGAAAGAACCCCGCATCTTCGTACACGACCGAGAGCTGCGCGGATGTCCCGTCGACGTCATTCCTGTATGAGTAGTCGAACACCGGCAGCTCGGCGCCGGGCTTCCAGCAGAGGTAATCCTCATAGTTGCGACAGTCCTGAGCCTGGGCCCCTGTGGCCATCGCCATGATTGAGATCACGGCCAGAACGGCCGCAACAAAATGCACAGATCTCCCGAATTCCACGCGTGCCTCCTCCCAGCGATGCTGGATCAGGTACCATGTGAGATGCATACTTAGAGTCCAGAATACCACAAGTCTCACCGGTTGGCAACCATAGATGTCCACCTGAGAACCTGTGAAACGCTTGCGCGTCCCCGCTTTGATGCTGTCCGATAAGGCATGTGGGTATCGCTGCAGTCAACCGAAGTACTGCTCCATCCTGCCGAAGGCCTTGTTGATCTCCTCCTCGGTCACACAAAAGGAAAGCCGGAGGTGGCCCTCTCCTGTCGGCCCGAACGCTGCTCCAGGTGTCGTGGAAACCCGGGCCTCGCGCAGGAGCTTCTTGCAGAACGCCGCCGAATCCCGTCCTTCATCCAGAAGGATTCTGGGGAACATTAGATAGGAACCGGCGGGCTTCGTGTACTGGAACACATTGGGAAGCTGATCCAGCCGTTCGCACATCAGGTCCCGAGCTGACCGATAGTGCTCCCTGAAACCGGCAACGCAATCCTGCGGACCCTTGAGGGCGGCGAGGGCGGCGTACTGGGACACCACGGGAGCACAGATAGCGAAGGGAATGTGCGCCTTCGTAATCTGCGGGATCAGTTCATCATCCGCGTGAAGGTAGCCGATCCTCCACCCGGTCATTGCGTAGGTTTTGGTGAACGTGTAGCAGCTGACGACGCGCCCCCGCATCTCCGGAATCGACCCGATGCTGAAGTGCTCATGTCCATCAAACGTGAAATACTCGTACGCCTCGTCCGTGATGACCGCGAGATTGTGCTCGATCGCCACCTCTGCCAGCTCTCGAAGCTGCTCCTCGGAGAACACGGTCCCGGTGGGATTGCTCGGAGAACAGTAGAGGATCGCACGGGTCTTCGGGGTAATCGCCGCTCGAATGGCATCGATGTCCAGAACGAACCCGCCCTCTTCGATCATGGGGGCGAAAACGGGTTTCCCTGACGCTATGACGACCTGACGGGCATGCGTGGAATATGTCGGAGAAGGCAGGATGACCTCGTCGCCGGGGTCAATCAGAGCCATCACTGCGGCCGCCAGTCCCTCGATGGCGCCTACCGTGACAAGTATCTGAGAGGGCTCCGCATCGATCGCGTTGTCCCTCTTGAGCTTCCTGCAGATCTCCTGCCTGAGTTCGGGAAGCCCGGCGTTGCCCGAGTAGCCGCTACAGAGGCCTGCGCGGATGGCTTCTATCGCCCCTGCGTCGATGTGTTCCGGTGTGCCGGAGGTCGGCTTCGCCCAGGACAGAAACGCAGCATCCTCAACCTCTCTGGACAACCTCGTCATCTCATGGATCGCCGACTTTCCTATCTCCGATACTCTACTCGACACTCTCAAACGGGCACCCATGCCAACGCCTCCGTTTCGCTCGGACACACACATCAGAAACTGCTCACGACTACAGCATCAAAGAACAAGATCGCCCTCACGTCAAGGGCGGCCTTGAGGAATGACGAGCAGTGCTACAGCACCTTGGTCGGCCCGGTCGGACGCGGTACCTTCACCACCAGGAACCTGAGTATCTCACTGCTCTCGTTGTACCAGCAGTGCGGGATCTTCGCCGGGCTGTCGACCAGCGTATCGGGACCTACCTTCACCTTCTCCTCCCCGACCTCGACGACCCCCGTGCCCTCGAGAACGTAGAAGATCACATCGACGGGAGTGATGTGCCTTTTCAGCGCCTCGCCCGGATGGAGCGTGATGTGGGAGACAAGCACGTGCTCGCTCTCGTGGAGAGCCCTCGCGTCGACACCGTGCGGGTTCTCGCGGGACTCGGCGTCTTTCACGTTGATGAATTTCACTATCACTTCCCCTTCCAATCTCAGAAGCTGTACTTCACTTTCGCGTACACCGAATCGTTCGCGTCGTACGCTCCGAACATCCCCTCTTCACCCATGAAGAAGTCCGCTCCCACCAGGATCTCGAATCCATCGGTCATGTCGTAGCTGACCTTCGGCCGCAGGAGCGCATCGCTGTCGCTCAGCCCCACGTACGAGAAGAACTCCAGATGCAGCGTTTCGTTCAGGAAGCTCTCCCTCGCAAGGAAGGTCATCACATTCGAGCGCTCCTCGGATGCCAGCAAGTCGTCGTGCTCCAAGATCACCTCCTGGACGAACTGGGCGCTCAAACTGATGCTGAAGAGGGTCCAGTCGACGCCGATCAGGTAGTGGATGTAGTCGCGCTCGAGTACCCCGCCCCCTGTGAGCGGACTCTCGGTGGCGAAATGCTTCCCCCAGTAGTAGGCGCCCTCTCCACGCACAACGGCCCCCCCGACGGCCGTGCTGAAGCTCCCGCCGGCGAGAGCCAGGCGGTGGTGCTCAGGAGTGACGACCAGTGAAACGATCTCATGGGTGTCCGGATCCTGCTCCACGGACAAGTGTAGCGCGGGTTCGTCATCCCAAGCGTATCCTGCCATCATCTCAAGATCGAACGCGGACGACAGGAGCGAGTACTTCGCGAACACCTCGCTGTTCTCAAGGGTCGCATCGACGCCCTCGGATGATAGATCGAAGCTTGGCTGTACCGGGAACTCCGCACATCTTGCCCAGACAGACCCTTCGTCCGGAGGAAGCATAGGAGCAAACACAGGAATCCAAACGACCTCCAGTGTCCCGCTGCCCCGGTAGTAGTCGAGCCTCACCGCGTCGACTCCGATACGTATCTCCTCAAAGTCCGGCAGGAGAAAGCGGCGGAGGTCCTTCGGCGACACGACGTCAGTGATGAACACGCCGTCGCCCTTGCCCCAGATGACCTGCTGCCTGCCGACGCGGAGATCGATGCTGTCCCAGTAGATATCGACATACGCCTGACGGAGGCCCATATCGAGCTCCTCGCCCGGGCGCTGGTAGATGTATGGGTCTACCCGGAAGGCAACGTTGCCGCGGGATTGATCCAATGTCAGGTTCAGCGTGTTCTCGATGGTCGAGTAGTCTCCGCCGTAGATCAGAACTGATGTGTGGTGTCGAACATAACCACCGACGTGAATCGACTCCAGGGCGACCGCGGGAGCCACTGAGAGAACCCCACCGAGAACAGCAACGACCGCGATCAGATGGACCAGAGCGCTTCTCATCCTAGAGCCCCCTCGTCATCATTCGTTCGGTGAACTTGTTCTTCGGGATGCCCGTGTCGAGCTGGATGTTGTCCAGGGCCATGATCGTCGTGTGGTCCCTCTGAACGTGATGCATCGTCGAGTGCGTCACCACCCAGTAGCCACTGATATCTCCGTATTCGTCCACCGTCAGCGTCTTGAGGAGCTCATCATCCTCGTCATAGAAGTCCTTCTTCACGACGACCCACTTGTCCTCGACAATCCAGCTGACCGTCCTCCCGTAGATGTACTCCTCCTCGATCGGAACGCTCTCAACCACATAGCACGGCTCGTCATTCACATCCTCGCGACCGAGTATCGTATGCGTGTCGCTACTCGGATGGCGGTCGCCGAGGTCGTCGTAGGTGAAATCGGATCCCATGAAGTAATCGCCCTTGCTGTCACTGGAGATCCTCTTGACCTTCTTGAGCGCGGGCAGGAAGATCCACTGATCGTCGTCCTTGTCGATCGCTGTGTAGCTCCAGTTCATGAACGATGTATTCCTGATGTCCGCGGGGGACTCGAAGAACATCACCTTCTTCTCAACATCGCCGAAGTCCTTCATGAACTGGCGAATCTCACGCACGCGTTTGTCTCCACGCGAGTTCATGAGCGTCATCGTAAGCCTGGACTGCATATCTTCACCAACGGGTCTGTTGTAGGCGTTCTCGACCAGTTCGAGTCCGGTCGGCTCCCCCGCGATCGCATCGACTTCACCCGGCCCCTCCGCAGAAACTGAGGCCGCAGCGAGGACCAGAATCAACACCGCAAGTGCACCTATCCTCTTCATCTCGATCCCCCTCTCCTTCCAGCGCTCTCGCCGCGACGGGCATGAGGGCACACGCGTTTCCATCTCTACTTCTTGAAGTACATCTTCGTCTGGACCATGACGACGACCATGATCGTAACCGTACCCAGAAGGCTGATGAACATGTTTCCGGACACGAGCGCGCCAAGGGCCCTGTTCGGCGGAAACGCCGAGAACAACAGGACCAGGAAGCCGGCGATCACCACAATCGCGTTGAACATGATGGCCCTGCCCGAATGATGCATGGCATCCGCGATAGTGACAACCACGTCGCCCGTCCTCTTCGCAGCAACCCTGAAGCGCTCCATGAAGTGAACGGCGTAGTCGATCCCCACGCCCACCGCGATGCTTGATATGAGTGCCGTGGTCGTACTGAGCGGTATGCCAAGAAGTCCCATGACGCCGAAGCTCACCATGGCCGTGATCGTGATCGGGATGACGCCGATGAGCCCCGCCGAGATCCGTTTGAACATCAGGGACAGGAGAATGACTATGATGCCCAACGAGAGGATAAGGCTCTGCACCTGGCCCTTCAGGATCAGATCGGTGAAGATCAAGCTCTTGTAGCCGGAGCCCGCATAGTTGACATTGACGCCGAGTTCCTCGAAAAGCGGCCTGAACTCCTCGACCACTTGAATGGCGCGGTTGATGGTCCTCGAGTCGTCGCCCTTGAGCTGCAGCGTGACGTTTGACCTGGCGTAGTTGTAGTCGACGGTCCTCCACAGCATGTCGGGATCTCCCGACATCTCATAGAGGAGGAGGTACTGTGCCACGAGCTCTGCGGACTCCGGGATCGCATCAAACACGGGATCGTCCGCGTGCATCACCATGTTGATGCGCCGAAGATAGTCCGCAAGACCGAACGAATCGCCTACCTCGTCCAGCATCTCGCTCTGTGCCTGCATCTCGTCCATCAGGCGCAGCACGTCAGGCCTCTTCATCGCGTCGTTGTCAGCGCTGTCGAGAATGACGTTCAGCGTCGAGGTGCCTCCGAATCGTTCATTGATGAACGCGTCGGTCAGAACGATGTCGCTGTCGCGATCGAACTTCTCGAGGAAACTGGAGTTGATCCAGATCTTCGTTGCACCTATGGTGGAAACAACCACGACAACAATGGCCGCCGCGACGACCAACCGTTTGTGTTTCAAGACGCCCTTGCCGAACGCCACCGCTACGTCATCCCTTCCCTTCTTCTTTGGCTTCACCTTCCTCACTCCGGGTAGGCCGAAAGCCACGACGCCCGCCGGAATCAGAACGAGAGACAGGACCATCGCCGCCATCACGCCGAATGCCGTGAAGACGCCGAAGTACTTGATCGGGTAGACGTCCGACGTCAGAAGCGAGATGAATCCCACGGCGGTCGTGACGGAGGTCATGACGACGGGCTTCCACATGCCGCGTATCATCTCAGAAGCACCGTCTCGCGCGCTGATGCCGGGACGCTCTCTCTGGTGGAGCCCAAGATGTCCGTATATGTGAATCCCATCGGCTACTCCTATCGCGATGAGCATCACCGGGATCATGGTTGAAACAGCATAGATGGGGATCCCCAGCCACGCCATCAGTCCGAACGTCCAGAGCGTGCTCAGAACTACGACGAGCAGTGTGAAAAACGTGCTCTTGGGGCTACGCAGAACCAGCGCCAGGACGACTGTGATGATGAGAAGCACGATGGGGACCATGCGCTTCATGTCCTTGGGAGCGAGGTAGGCCATCGTTCCCTCGACGATGGGTCTGCCCGCAACATAGAGGCTCTCCGGGCCCTCGTAGGCGGCCGTGAGGTCCAGTATCTCGTGGTAGAACTCCTGAGAGAACGCGTCGTCACCAAGCTCGGCGATGATCAGCGTAACCGTCTCATTCTCCGACACGAGCCTCCCCCGGACCATGTCATTCGCCCTCACACCTCTGCGAAGCGCGTCGAGTTCGAGTTCGGTCTCTGGAACCTTCGAGTAGAACGAGCGCACAT
>JAUWBY010000332.1 GCA_030609605.1 Candidatus Eiseniibacteriota bacterium | reverse complement strand
GTCGGATTCACACACCGAAATGCCGATGCGGCCGACGCCTGAGCCGGAAGGAAGCCCGCTCGTGAGTTCCGACCAGGTGTCGCCACCGTCGGTGGAGCGGTAGATGCCGCTCGATGGACCGCCGGATCTTCTGTATGTGCGTCTCCGGACGCGCTCCCACATGGCGACATAGACCGTGTCCGGGTGGTCGGGATTGATGGCCAGGTCGATCGCCGAAGTCGAATCCGTGAGAGCAAAAACCTGCGTCCAGGAGTCACCCGCGTCCTCCGACCGATAGACACCGCGGTCCGGGTTCGTCCCGAAGAGCGTTCCTGTGGCGGCGACCCACACGCGATTGGTGTTCCTTGGGTCAATCACGATGCGGCCGGTGTAGCGTGTCTCCTCGAGGCCGAGATGGCTCCAGGTACATCCGCCATCCGTCGATTTGAACATCCCGGCGCCGAACCAGCTTGCGCTCGACGCGTTTGCTTCGCCGGTGCCCACATAGATGATGTCCGGGTCGTCGGGGTCGATGGCGATGTCGCCAATCGTGAGGACGGGTTGGTCGTCGAAGATGGGATCCCACGTGCTGCCGCCATCCACAGTCTTGAAGAGCCCGCCGCTCGCCATTGCAGCATAGATGATGTCAGGATCAGTCGGGTCGAAGGCGAGGTCCGTAACACGAGCACCGACGTTGCTTGGCCCGCGCTCCTGCCATGTAGCACGGCCGGACCGCATCGCCGAGAGTCTCAGGGCATGCCCGTCTGCCATTGCCTCGGCCATCTGCTCGTGGTTGACCTCCTCATAGGGGTATGCCCGCTGAGCGAACGACCAGTCGTTCGGGAAGGTCCCCGGCTCGTAGAGTCGCCCTTCCGCCGCCATCTCAGCCTTTAGCGATGCCTTCTCGGCTGAGATTCGAGATGCGATCTCCTCGGTGGTCATGAGCTCTGTAGTGTGTGTGTCACGCACTGCCCAGAGCACCACGATCAGGGCAAGAGCCAGAAGCACAGGGAAAAGAACTCGTCGTCTTGTCATGTTGAGAGACCTCCTGCCTGCGTACCGTATCCTTGATCGAAGAATCCATATCCTGTCTCAGTGTAGCAAGTTCTGCGGAAGACGACGAGAGGCAACAGCGAATGGGAAGCCGGCGTCAGAGGTCGGGCGACACAGCGTGGCATAGGGCACAAGTTATGGAACTTGAGTGAGAGTCTCAAATGTGGTAAACTTGATATTAATATCGAAGAAATGTCCCATAGTTACCGATGCGAAAGGAAGAAGAATGCGCTGCACCACCATAGCACTGCTGTTCCTCGCTCTGTCACTGCCTGCGTGGGGGGCAAGTCTGCACCTTCCGACCAATGGTGATTTCGAAGAGCCGCTTGCATCCGGATGGGACCAGAGCATTGCCGGCTCGTATCTTTACATCCAGCGCAGCACAACCTTGGATGCGACCGGGAACGGCAACGGCCGCCTTGACGCCGGTGAACTGGTCGATCTCGAGATAACCGTGAAGAACTACGGTGAGCCGGCGAGCGGCGTAACCGTTCTTCTCACCACCGACGATCCGTACATCACGCTTTTCGAAGATGAGGCATCCTACGAGGACATGGCGACGGGCGCCACTGCCGTCAACACGGCGGAGCCCTTCAGCATTCAGGCTTCCGCAGATATCCCGGCCGGCTACCTGGCGGAGTTCACGGTCACCGCAAGCAGCGCCGATGGTAGCGTCATGAGTGACTTCGCCATACCTGTAGGGAAATACCACTACCTTGTCTGGGATCCGACCGCCGATACGTCAAGCGGTCCGGTCATTCACACCACGCTGGGGTCGCTGGGCTTCAGCGGCGTCTACGTCGAGCAGCTTCCGGTGACCAAGCTTGAGCACTACCAGACCATATGGGTCTCTCTGGGCATCTACTCGAGCAACTTCGTGGTTGGTCAGAACTCACAGGAGGCGCTCGCCCTCATTGATTTCCTCAACGACGGCGGATGTGTGTATATGGAGGGCGGTGACTGCTGGAACTACGATACGACCATCGGCGGGCACGATTTCAACAGCACGTTCGGACTGACGTCCCCGCAGGATGGCACCAACGACTGCGGCCCGGTACAGGGCAAGGCGGGCACGTTCACGGAGGGGATGTACTTCGCCTACAATGGGGAGAACAACTGGATCGATCATCTGTCTCCCGCGAACGGGAGCGCGACGCTCGTTCTTGAGAATGGCAGCCCGGTCTACGGCCTCGCGGTGGCATACGACCAGGGAACCTACAAGACTGTCGGAGCGTCCTTCGAATTCACCGGACTCAGGAACGGTACTATGCCCTCGACAAAGGCACACCTGGCGCTGACCATCATGGATTTCTTCCTGCCGATTCCGTCCGGTGTTGATGACGATCTTGTCGCGGATGTGAGTGTGCGTCTCAC
>JAUWBY010000013.1 GCA_030609605.1 Candidatus Eiseniibacteriota bacterium | reverse complement strand
GGTCGGGTGACCATCATTCGCTAGACTGGAGCTTGGGGCTGCCCAAGCATGCAAAGACAACGGGAGACGGATTCATGCGAACGAAGCCATTCGGGTCAGTGGCCGTCATTGCTCTGCTGCTTCTTCTTGCCGGCGCAGCCCGCGCCACGGCGGGCAACCTGCCGAGTACGGCGGGCAACCTGCCGAGTACGACGGGCAACCTGCCGTCTACGGCAGGCATTTACCGGCTTCCCTCACAGACCCTCGTAGATATCGTCGATGCGCCGAAGACACCCTGGGTCAGGGTCTCGCCGGATCACGAGTGGCTCGTTCTCATGGGGCGCCCCAACTATCCATCGATCGTTGAGCTTGCTGAAAGAGAGGTCAAGCTGGCTGGCCTTCGCATCAAGCCCCAGATCAACGCGCCCAGCAGGGCGTGGACAGCGAACGGGATTGCCATAGTCCGTATGGACGATCTCAGCGAACGACAGGTTTCCGGTCTGCCCGAAAACCCGAGGATCCAGTACCTGAGGTGGTCGCCGGATGGGGAGCGCTTTCTGTTCACCAATACGACTGCTGACGGAGTCGAGCTCTGGACCACTGATATGGAGTCCGCAAGTGCCGTCCGATTGACGGGTCCTGTCGTGAGCCTGACATCAGAGTGCGGTCCCTGCTGGCTCGCAGACAGCAGGACGATCGTCCTGCTCTCAGTCCCTAAGGATCGCGGGGCGGAGCCGGTTCCACCACGTGTCCCGGGCGGACCGATCATCCAAGAGAGCATCGGTCGGAAGGCCCCGGCTCGCACGTATGCCGATCTCCTGAAGAACGAGCATGACGAAGAGCTCTTCGAATACTATCTCACATCTCAGATCGTCAGGGTGACGCTCAAGGGAGAGGTTACGCCCATCGGGCAGCCCAGGATCGTGTGGGATTTCGATCCGTCCCCTGATGGGAAGTACATCCTCGTTCATACGTTGCACCGGCCGTACTCGTACATCGTTCCGGCGGGTCGTTTCCCGATGCGCATCGAAGTTCTGGACATGAATGGGAGGGTTATCCACGAAGTGGCCGACCAGCCGCTGCGCGACGAGATTCCCATTGCCAGAGGAAGTACCTACGCAGGTCCGAGGAGCGTCCAGTGGCGGTCCGATACCGGTGCGATGCTCTCCTGGGTAGAGGCGCTCGATGGAGGGGATGCTGCAGCAGAGGCGGATGAGCGCGACAGGATCTTCCTTCTTGATGAGCCGTTCACCGGCGTTCCCGAGATCCTGATGACGCTCAAGCTTCGCTTCGACGATGTCTTATGGAAGACCGGAGATCTTGCGGTCGCTACGGAGTGGTGGTGGGAGACGAGAACCGTCCGGGCCTGGCGAGTACATCCGGACGCACCCAAGACCGAACCAAGCCTACTAGTAGACCGCTCGTGGGAAGACCGCTACAACGATCCCGGCAAGCCCGTCATGACGATCAATGAGATGGGGCGCAATGTCCTATTGACGGTGGGGGATGGTCTGGACATCTATCTCATCGGTGATGGAGCATCGCCGGAGGGAGACCGTCCGTTCCTGGATGCATTCGATCTCAACACAGGGGAGAGCACACGAGTCTTCCGCTCAGAGGCGCCGTACTACGAACGCCCTGTCGCCTTGCTCGACGGTGTCCGGCGCATTCTCACGCGGCGCGAGTCGGTGGATGAGGTTCCCAACTACTTCCTGAGGGATCTTGAGACAGGTGAGCTAACGCAAATCACCATGTTTCCACATCCGACGCCTCAGCTTCTTGGGATCGAGAAGGAACTCATCACATACGAGCGCGAGGATGGTCTTAAGCTTTCGGGCACCCTCTACCTTCCCGCGGACTACGATCCCGACACAGAGAGTCCCCTTCCGATGGTCATGTGGGCCTACCCGCGTGAGTTCAAGAGCGCAGATGCGGCTGGTCAGATAGATGACTCGCCGTACCGGTTCAACAGGGTAGGATGGTGGTCGCCGCTTCTCTGGCTGACGCAGGGCTACTCGGTTCTCGATGGTCCTGCAATGGCGATCGTTGGTGAGGGCGATGAGGATCCGAACGACACGTACGTCTCGCAGCTTGTGTCGAGTGCTGCGGCTGCAGTTGACGAGGTCGTCAGGCGGGGTGTCGCTGATCGTGACAGGATCGCGATAGGCGGTCACTCGTACGGTGCGTTCATGACCGCGAATCTGCTGGCGCACTCGGATCTCTTCGCTGCGGGGTTGGCCCGGACGGGCGCCTACAACCGAACTCTGACTCCGTTCGGATTCCAGTCGGAGGATCGCACGCTCTGGGAGGCCCCCGAGGTTTACTTCGAGATGTCGCCGTTCATGCACGCCGACAAGGTGAATGAACCGCTTCTCATGGTGCACGGAGAGGCCGACAACAACTCAGGCACCTTCCCGATGCAGAGCGAGCGCTTCTACAGCGCGATCAAGGGTTTGGGCGGGACCGTTCGGCTTGTGATGTTTCCTCACGAGAGTCACAGCTACCGCGCGCGCGAGTCGCTTCTCCATCTCCTGTGGGAGACCGAGGAGTGGCTGGATAGGTATGTCAAGAGCCGTGACGTACCTGATGCGGAAGAATAGCCTGTGCGGCGTGTCGCGCAGGCCGTTGTTTCCCTGTGGCCGGGTTCCTGATAGCATAGCGGACTGACGGGCCGTCAGTGAGATCCCGCTACTGCGCCAGGATCCGTTCGATCCGTGACGATTCAGAAGAGAGGAGGCGCATCGATGAGCAATGAAATAATCGCGATCTGCGGTCTGCACTGTCATGAGTGTGGTGCATACATCGCGACGCAGAACGATGACGATGCGAAGCGCGTTGAGACAGCAGCGACGTGGTCGAAGATGTTCGACGCCGAGATCGCTCCGGAAGAGATCAACTGCGACGGTTGTCCTCCCGGGGGGGAGAGGGTCTTCCAGCACTGCACTGTCTGCGAGATCCGGAAGTGTGGAATAGAGCGAGGCCTTGCCAACTGCGCGCACTGCGACGATTACGCCTGCGAGAAACTGGAGTTGTTCTTCGAGATGGCTCCCGACAATCGCGCCCGGCTCGACGCCATTAGAGAGGGACTCTAGTTGGCGGAAGGAAGCGTCCGGCGGCGGAGTGCTGCTCGTCGTCTGCGAAGGCGAATCACGCGCTCAGATCTGTTCATGCGTTTCCTCTCCCTTCTGGTAGCGTGCTTCATAAGGACGGTTGCCGCCACGCTCAGGATCGAGTTCTCACTCGATGAGGAGTACTCTCTACTCATCGAGAAGGAAGAGCCGGTGCTCTTCGCTTTCTGGCACGGGCGTCTTCTACTCCTTGTCTACTCGTTTCGCGACAGGGGTATTGCCATCAATACGGACGTCAGCTGGGCCGGCGAGCTTCTTGCCATGGTTCTTGTGAGATTCGGCTACGCAGTCGTACCTGGCTCAAGCGCCAGGAAGGGAGTGAAGGCAATCATCGCGCTGCGCAAGCAGATCATATCCGGGCACTCGGCGGCCGTGGCTACTGACGGACCCCGTGGGCCGCGGGCGAAGTCAAAGCCCGGTGTTCTCACGCTTGCACGGGCCACGGGTTGTCCGATCGTCCCGGTGGCGACAAGCGCGAGGTCTGCCTGGGTGATCCGTCAGACTTGGGACAGCTTCATGATGCCTGCCCCGTTCACACGCTGCGCGGTCGTGGTCGGGAAGCCGATCTACGCGGGCGACGCCGGGCACGATCTGTCGCTGGAACTGCTTGATCGAGCAGTAGATGAGACGACCGCGAAGGCGGATCGCTTGGTGGGACGTGGCGCCGGAGCCTGAGAGAGCACATGATGTGGCGTGCGCGTGAGTGTCTGAGGCATCAGAGAATGCAGGATGCGCGTAGGCACATGAAGAGGTAAGGGGTTTACTTTGAGTTCGCTCGATTTCGCGATTCGCCGGATGGTTGATGAGGACCTCGCAGCCGTGGCTGAGATCGAGGCCGGCGTATTCACCGATTGGTATCGCAAGTACAGGAAGCCCCAGAACCCGCTCCCCGAGCGCACCATCGAGGAACTCCGGTATTCGACATCGCTCGACCCCGAAGCGAATCTCGTTGCCATAGCTGCGGACGGAGCAATGGTCGGTTTCGTCCTCGCCCGCACGTGGGGCGAAGTGGGCTGGTTCGGAACGTTCGGCGTGCCCACCCAGTTCCAGGGCATGAGCATAGGACGCTCACTCATAGAGGCAGTCACGGAGCAACTGAGGAAAGGCTGCCGGATCATCGGTCTCGAGACCATGCCGGAGAGTGGAAGCAATATCGGTCTCTACACAAAGACGGGTTTCGCCGTCACCTTCCCGACGCTGATTCTCGATCTTTCGCTCATCAAGCAGGCAGATCGTCTGAGCGGCATGGACACAGATGATATCATCCTCTGGGGCAGAGGTGACGAGGCGATGAGGCTCAGCACGCTCCGTGGGATGCGTGCCATCGCTGATGCGCTTGTGCCGGGACTCGACTACACGTGCGAGATCGAGGCGATACGCGAGTACCACTTGGGCGAGACCGTCGTGACAATGGACGGCGGTTCGGTTGCAGGTTTCGCGGTTGTCAGAACGGTACCGTACCGGGGGCACGACACAACAGGTAGGGGGTACATTCACATCCTCGCCATACATCCCGACGCCGATTCTGAAGCGGTGCTTCTGGATCTCCTCAGACAGATCTGGAGCAGGTGTACATCGATCGGCTTGGCACGTCTGGTCACGGGTCTCAGCGGCCGCTACCAGCCCGCCCTCGAGCTCCTCATGCGAAACGGTTTCATGGGAGTCAGAGTCGCAGTCAGGATGGTTGACCGCTCCTCAGCACCCGAGGCATTCGAACTCAGCGCAGGAGTCAACCTGGCTCGCTGGGCCGGCTAGCCTCGAACCTACCGATCACATACTAGTCCAGAATGCGCAGAAGATCATGGAAGAGGAAGTAGAGCCTTCCGATCAGGAGGGATATCCGCGCCATCAGCGTGTAGCCGAACGATGCGCCGAACGAGACCATGATGAATACGATTCCGATCTTCGCGCCGCCGCCGAGCAGGCCCTTGTGCGGTTTGGAAAAGTAGAAGTACATGAGCGTCGTCACGACGCCGATGATCAGGATGAGATTGCTCAGATCTGCCACAGTGAATCCCGTCAGCGGCAAGATCGTGGCTTGAACCTGTGGGAGGACATAGCCCTGCAGATTGGCCGTGATTCCCAGACCCGCACCGATTCCTACTGTGAAGGCGATGGGCCACCGGGAGAGCCACGCGATCTTCGGGAACCATCTGGAGAGCATTATGAGACCCAGCGCACCGGGGATGAGAATGATCCACTTCTCGAATCCGGTCTCACTCATGAACGTATCGATGAGCATCGGCTTGATATCGAAGAACGCCACGTAGATAAGCCAGTACCCGGCGGACACGCCCACGTAGAGGTGTTCGGCCAGTTTGTAGAAGGGGTTGTCCTTGTATAGAAACGACAGAATGGCGAGCGTGAGAAAGCCCGCGAGCCACGTTCCTATGATCATTCCCATCGAATCCATTTGATGCCTCTACGCTAACCCTTGCGCCTCGTGAAGAAGTAGCCCAGATTCCCGAGCACGATGAACCCGATGACGAGTAGATGCGCCCATTGCTGAGCCGGCATGCCTCGGGTACCCAGTCCAAGATGGCCGATCAGATTCTCGTACTCTGCGGCCCCTTTGAGTCCTCCGACAAGTCCCTCGATCTGTCCTGCCTGGAGATACGGATATGCGTCGGGGGCCATGACGGCGGTCGTTCCGAAGGTCATCCTCTGGCCGAATCTGGCCTGTGTGTAGCGTACCCAGTAGTCGATGACAGCGCCGTGTTCAAATCCAAAGAGGAGTTCTATGTCGTTGTAGGAGCGCACTCCGGTCATGACAGGGAGCTCAGCGAGCGGTGTGCCCTGGTAGTCGCTCGCGAAGATGTCGCTGATGTCTCGCCCCATGGCGATCATCACGGCAATGTAGCCGGGACGGTAGCCGAGATCGACGTAGTCGACACCGTACTCCTTGTCGTACTCCGCTGCGATCTCCTCCAGTGCCATGTGTCCCAGGGGAAGGCCGATGGCGATGTGGCCAAGCATGACGACCCGCACGTCTTTCGAGAAGGCGTGTCTCAAGGCCGAGTGCAGCATCGGCATGAGCTCCGGCGCTGATGTGGCGTCGAAGTCTATCGAGACCATCATGACGTCTCCGGCCTCGAGCGATTCCACGGCGTCGTAGGCGAGCTGGACGGGTGGTGTCGGTGGGATCGGGGCGCCAACGTTCAGAAGCAGGGGGACCGCGACGCAGACAAGCAGGATCAGGAAGATGATCCTCCTGTCGAGACTGTTCATCGCTTCCCAGAAGCCCTTTCGCGGACTGTTCTCCAATTCCTGCTCCTGTGCTCTTTCGTGCGAACCCTGTGGCTGCGGTCTATTCTGCCGGTGATATCCTGCGACGTCTTCGCTACGACAGGTAGCTCCGCTCGATGCCGAGTATGATCCTGAGTGACATCGAGACGGCGCCGAGCGCTGCTCCTATCTGTATCCCGCGCTTGGCTGCGAGCTGCGGAACATCCATTATCCATTCCTGTGCCGCCGGGAAGAAGTCCGAGATGGCCGCGCCTATCGGTATTCTGCCGAGCATGACTATAAGGGCGGAAATCAGAAGCAGCGTGGCGACGGTGTTCCTGGCCCTGAAGGCTCGGTACGACGCTGATGCGATGAAGAACGCGAGAAGCGCGAACATCGTTCCCTGCAGCGGAACGATAACGTGCGTGTATACGAACATGAAGGGAGAGTGTATGTGGAAGGGACTTCCGAGCCGCGAGAAGCCGATCACTCCGACGACCACGGTTACAACAAGTCCCATCAGGAGCACGATGCTGTGGCCCCATCCCGTGTTTGTTCTGGCAATCCGCCTGGCGTGAGATCTGATCAGATTGTCGATTCCGAGGAGCATCGTGAAGCCCGAAACGATAGCGAACCATACCAGCAAGCGCTGCTCAAGTTCGCCGAACGGTTCGTGCGGGACGAAGAACGCTACAACCAGGAAGAACCCGGTCAGAAACGTGATGATGAGCGGTACGGATCTCTTCATAGTCCGGTTAACTCCCAGTCAACCACAGCGCTGCTGCTTCCACCGCTCTGGACAGTGTTGACGTCCCGTCGGGTGAGATCGCGTATCCGATCGAACCGGCAATGACGAGGGTGACTATCAGGTAGACAATCCCGATCTTGATCAGGTCCTGTCCCTTGAGGCTGCCCAACATGATGGGCTCGTGCGACAGATAGCTCGACGCAGCGAAAATCTCCTCGCCTATGAGTGTATAGTCACAAGCCGCGACGAAGAACGGCAGCTGTGAAGTTTCCTTCGTGCCCGATATCTGGATGGCGCCGATCTCGTGCGCGGTCTCCGCCAGAATGAGTGATTCCGCAGCGAAGTACCCGAGAAGGAAGACAGCCTCGGGCCGCTCGCGGACCATGATGCCGTCCACGCCCGCCGTGTATCCAAACTGGTCGTACGTGAGATAGAAGACGCTCGACGGATCGAATCTGTCCGACTGTCCCACCTCGGCATAGGCCTGCTTCACGATCTCCTGCGCCGTAGTCATGACGATGGGATCGGCCGTCGGGACCAGAAGCGGCGTACCGTGCTGCGCGACCTTCTTGGCCACGTGTCCTAGAATCGTAAGAGCTGCAAGCGTTCCGACCTCACTGACAGTCTCGATTCCCGGCACATACAGAACCGGTCTCCCCATTTCTGTGGCTCGTCCCACGGCATCATCGACAGCGTCGAGTCCCGGGATCTTCCGTATGAAGAGTTCGGCACCGCCCTTGGCGCGGATGATGAAGAAGATGATTGAGCCGCAGACGAGGATGAGAGCGATGAGCGAAGGAGCGCGTCCGTGAGCGAACCACTGGGCCGTCGCGAGAGCGGCGTCACTTGGAACGGAATCGATGAACCCGTCTCTCGTGTGCGTGCGGACGATGTACTGATAGATTGTGCCGCCATCGGCGTTTACGTCCTGGAAGTCAGTATTCGTGGAAAGCACTTCGCCGATAGAGACCGGCTCTTCACCGGTTGCGTAGCGGAGTATCTCGAACCGTGTGACGGAGGGAGAGGCATCGGTCGTCGCGAGATCCCAAGAAACCGAGATGGCTCCGCCACCGTCGTCAGGGACATCATTGGCGGAGACGCTGCATGCGCATGGAGCGCTCGTCCCCTCTTCGAGGGGACGAGCTGCCACGCTCCCACCCACAAGGGCGAGGACTCCTAGGAAAACCAGAGTTGCTACGAGGCGTCGATGCCCCAACTATATCTCCTTCGCTGCCTTTGCTATTGCCTCGAGGGCCGTATCGATCTCTGTAGGCAGAACGTTAAGAGGTGGCCTGAAGCGGACCGCCAATGGACCGGCAGAAAGGGCCATGACTCCGTATCCGCTGAGCTTGGCGAGCAGCCCGTCGCGCATTTCGGACGAAGGCAAGTCGAACGCACACATCAGTCCACGACCGCGAACGTTCGAGATCTTGCCTCCGGAGTCACCGGCGATGCCGGCGATGCCGTCCAGGAAACGCTTGCCCATCAAAGCTGCGTTCTCAACGAGCTTCTCCTCATCGATCACCTCAAGGTAGCGCTGACAGCGGACCATGTCGACGAGATTGCCGCCCCACGTCGAGTTGATCCTGGATGACACGACGAAGACGTTGTCCTGGACCTCCATGATCCTGTCCGAGACCATGATCCCGCAGACCTGGGCCTTCTTGCCGAAGCAGACGATGTCGGGAACGAACCCGAGCTGCTCGAAGGTCCACATTGTGCCCGTCATTCCCATACCGGTCTGGATCTCGTCCAGGATCAGCAGGATGTCCTGCTCGTCGGCGATCCGGCGCAGCTCCTGGAAGAACTCGGGACGGAAGTGGTTGTCTCCGCCCTCACCCTGGATCGGCTCGATCAGTATGCCTGCGATGTCGTTGGGGTTGTCCGCGATAGCCTTGTCTATCTGCTGAACGGCTTCGCGCTCCGCCTTCTCAGTGGCTGCAAGGTTCTCACCCTCGAGAGGGAACTTCGCTTTGGGGTTGAGGATACGGGGCCAGTCGAATTTCGGGAAGTACTGAGTCTTCCTTGGATCGAAGGTGTTGGTCACGGACAGAGTGTAGCCGGAACGCCCGTGGAACGCCTGCTGGAAGTGAATGATCTTCGATCCCTTCACCTCGTTGTCCGCCATGTCGGGCGTGTTCACACCGGCGGCGATGTTCTTCCTCACCTTCCAGTCAAACGCGGCCTTGAGAGCGTTCTCGACAGCCAGAGCGCCTCCGCTGATGAAGAAGAGATGCTTGAGCTCGGGATGCGCTGCGAGCCTGCCGAACGTGTCCACGAACTCGGCCATCTCCGTCGTGTAGAGATCTGAGTTCGATGGCTTGTTGATGGCCACTCTGCCCAGCTTCTCCACAAACGCCGGATCCGTGAGTCTGGGATGGTTGAGCCCGATGGGGGAGGAAGCGAAGAACGTGAAGAAATCGAGGAAGCTCTTCCCCGTGCGGGAATCATGAATGTAAGCGCCCTTGCTCTTCTCGAGGTCGAGGACCATTTCGAACCCGTCGGCGAGTATATACTTGCCGAGTGTCTCGTGCACCTTGTCCGGTGCTACCTTGCTGACGAATTTGCCTTCCGCCATCACTGCCTCCATCGTAACTTGTGGTGTTCGTTGGGTGGTTTTGTTAGGTGCCGCGCCCGTTTGGATTCGTTTGATCCGCCCTGTCACGGTGTGTTGTCGGCTCCGATCCGGGGAGCACCAGTACCCGGAATGCATGGCCGAAACACCAACTTTATCAGCCCACAGGGAGGCGTGTCCACCCGAATCTTGAGGTCTCAAGGGAACGCATGGGTACATGGTGACCCACCCAGCCGGGTGAGGAAGCTGGCCTGCTTCGGTATCAGGGGCCTACTTCCGGGGGAAGAGGATCTGCAGAAGTGCAGGGGCTACGGGACAGCTGCGGAGCCGCTCCTCGATCTCCGTGCGGCCGAGAATCCCCTTCTCCGTGATCACGGATCTCACTAGGTCGAGCGGGACGGTCTCAAAGTAGCCGTTCTCGACGGTGAGGCCGGCCGGCGGGTCGCTGAGGATCTGGTTCGGATCGGCGAGGCGGTTCCGGCTCCCTGCGAGCGCTTCAGGGATGAACCGATCCAGGGGAGCTGCCGCAACCATGGGTACATCATGTTCCCTGGCTGCGAGCGCAAGAGGGTAGGCGCCCGTCTTGCCCACGATCTCCTTTGACGTCACGCTGTCGGCGCCAATGAGTACGAGTCCACATTCAAACACGCGGTGGGGAAGGGCGGCGTCCACGACGAGGACGACGTCGATTCCCAGAGCCGATATCAGACGGGCCTGCGCCACGCCTTCCAGGATCGGGCGCGACTCAGACATGAGGACACGGAAATCCCTTCCCGACTCGTGAGCCTGCCGCAAGACCGCAAGTACACACTCGCTCGTACTGAGCGTCGCGATAGTGACGCCATCCTCTACAAGCTCGCATCCCTCCCGCCCGACGCGCTCGGTTGCCATTTCCGAACGTTCGATGGCCCGCTCGCACGCCATCGCGACCGTCCCTCTCAGAGCTTCCATGCCGAGCCCGGAGAGAACTACACGCTGGGTGGCTGAGAGGATCTCGCCGGCGAGGTTAATAACCGGCGCCATCTCCCGCTTGGCGCTGGCGAGGTCCGCGCAAGCGGTCGTCAGCTCCTCCCAGAACTCTCCCGGATCGGTTGCCCTTGAGGCCTCGGCCATTTCGGCCATCTCGAGGGCGGCCGCCCGCATGATCGCGGAAGCGCCCGAAGTAGAATCCAGTGCCAGCTGTTCGAACATGGCGACCTCCGTATGTGGAAGGGCATGATGAAAGCCTGAGTGCGGCGCGGGGCGACGATACTGGATGCGGCGCCACGATTCATAGTATACTACAAAAGTTCACAGAGTTCTTCTTGAGGGAAGGCAGCGCATGATACTCCTGAGCGGAATCAGCATCTCCTTTGGCGGAACGCCCCTGTTCCGGAACCTCAACTGGCGCGTTGGGGACCGGGATCGCGTCGGTCTCGTAGGGCCGAACGGCTGTGGCAAGACTACGCTCCTCCGATTGATCAAACGGGAGATAGGAGTCGATGTCGGAACCATTTCCGCTTCGAAGGGCACGACGTATGGGTACCTGCCTCAGGAGGAACTGACCGTATCGGGACGCACGCTGTTCGATGAGTTGATGACTGTCCGCAGCGAGCTCCCGGGGATGGAAGTGCGCATGCGCGAGCTCGAGCATCTCATGGCAGATACGGATCCGGATGGGAAAGAGCATACCCGCGTCATGCGGGAGTATGCCGATCTCCAGCACCGCTTCGATGTGATGGGAGGCTTCGAGATCGAGACCCGTGTTGCAGAGGTCCTGTCCGGTCTCGGATTCACGCAGGAGGACCACGGGAGGATGACGGAGGAGTTCAGTGGCGGGTGGCAGATGCGGATCGCGCTCGCGAAGCTCCTTCTGGCAGAACCGACTGTACTTCTCCTTGATGAGCCTACGAATCATCTGGATCTCGAGTCCATCATCTGGCTTGAGGAGTATCTGTCGACGTATCCTGGAGCTGTGGTGCTCGTTTCTCATGATCGCTCATTCCTGGATCGCGTTGCCTCCCGCATCAGTGAGCTGAGCTCCACGGGAATCTCCGACTACACGGGAGGCTACACGTCCTTCCTCGAGCAACGCGAAAAACAACGTGATGTGCTGATATCCACTCGACGGCAGGAGGAGCGGAGGATCGCGCATCTCCAGCGATTCGTAGATAGGTGGAAGGGCGACAAGAAGAAGGCAGCGCTCGTTCACAGTCGCGAGAAGATGATCGCGCGCATCGAACTCACAGAGATCCCACGGAGCACCAAGGCGATACACTTCAATTTCCCCCAGCCTGCACGGGGAGGCGCGGTCACGGTTTCCTTGAAGGGGGTTCATCAGTCATACGGTGACAATATCGTTTTCGACGGCATTGACTTCGAGATCATCAGGGGAGACCGCGTGGCGCTCGTCGGCGTGAATGGCGCCGGCAAGTCCACGCTGATGAAGATAATCGCCGATCGGGTTCCGATCACGCGCGGTGAAAGAAGACTTGGACACAACATCACGATGCAGTACTTCGGTCAGAATCCGGCCAAGGATCTCAATCTTGGCAACACCGTGCTGGGAGAACTTGAGACCGTTTCTCCCAACGATATGCGTCCGAGGCTCCGCGGCCTGGCAGGTGCATTCATGTTCACCGGCAGTGACATCGACAAGCGAGTGCGCGTGCTCTCGGGTGGAGAGAAGAGCCGCTTGGCGTTCGCCAAGATGCTGCTCAGACCTGCCAATCTGCTCCTCCTGGATGAGCCGACAAACCATCTCGACGTCGCATCGCGAGAGGTTCTCGAGGGAGCTCTATCTCGATTCGAGGGCACGATTTGCTTCGTATCGCACGACCGGGCATTCATGGACGCGATAGCCACCAAGGTCATCGAGGTTGACGGCGGAGAACTCCTGACGTATATCGGCACGTACAGTGATTACCTGTGGTCCAAGAAGCGTGAGGCAGAAGAGAGAGACACCTCACGTGGAGGAAGCGCCGGGGCTGCAAGAGGTCCACGCACGTCACACGGGGACTCGCAGCCCCGTGGAAGTTCGAATGGCGAAGATCCGACAAAGGCCGGCAAGCGAAGGAGTGGTGGACCCAAGAGCAAAGAACAGAAGCGCCGCGAGGCCGAGGAGAGGCAGAAGGTTTCGAAGCCGGAGAAGGAGCGCCGTAGAAGAAGGCAAACGCTTCAGGATGAGATCGAGAGTGGGGAGAGGCGGCTTGAGGAAATCCTGATCGCGCTGGCGGACCCAGCGGTCTACGGCGACGGGATGAAGATCAAGACGCTCTCGAATGAGCAGAAGACGATCCGGCAGAGGGTTGATGAGTTCTACCGGATCTGGGCTGAACTCGAGGACTGATGGCGTCCTTCGCACCGTTGTCGCCCTACAAGTGCAACGCTCGATAGACGGATCGGTCGGACATGAATCGCAGAAGGGCCGGGCAGATTGCGCCCGGCCCTTCTGTCTGTCATACCACACGTGGCCATGTCGGCCGCAGTGGCCGCCCGTGGGTCCCGATCCCGCCGAGTCTACTTCAGCAGAACTACCTTCTTCGTTAAGGCAGCGGCGTCGGATGCGAGCTTCACGAAGTAGATGCCCGAGGAGACGGACTCTCCGCTGTCGTCGAGTCCGTTCCACGTCACTGTCTTCCGTCCGGGAGACATTTCCTCCGCAAGGAGCATCCGGATGCGCTCACCAGCGACATTGAAAACGCCGAGCTCTATCACAGCACCACCATCCGGCACGTGAAACGCGATGGTCGTGGTCGGATTGAACGGATTCGGGAAGTTCTGTTCCAGGACCATTCTGCCGTGTGCCGGAATTCCTCCGTCGTGTACGCTGACGGGCTCCTCATATCCGAAGAAGCCGTTCCGGTGGAAGTTCTGCCGGAACGTCGCCCACTGGACGCCGTCACCGTAGTCGTAGTCACCCTCGACGTCCCAGACGTATATGTTGGTGTCCATGCCCGAGACGATGACCTCCACGTCGCCGTCACGATCGAGGTCGACGAGGGTCGGCGTGCAGAGAACCTCGGCATCAGTCTGGATCGGCCAACCGTCCAGGATATCCCCGTCGTCGTCGAAGGCGTAGATCTTGCCACTGTTGCAGCCGATGATGATTTCCCAGCCGCTATCGCCGTCGATGTCGCCGACTGCAGGGCTCGAGTTGGTGCGATCATCCATTGCCTGTGGCCAGCCCGGGAGCAGTGCACCGTACCAGGTCCAGACGTAGATCTGTCCCTCCACATCGGCCTGAATGATCTCAAGCTCGCCGTTGCCCGTGATGTCGGCGACAGTCGGAGATGGAGGGAAGTCGCCGTCGTAAGCGCCGCCTCCCACGTCGACACTCTTCGGCCAGCCGGGAAGAACGTTGCCTTGATGATCGTATATCCACAGAGAATCGCCATCCGCGGTGGCCACCACCTCGAGGTCCCCATCGCCGTCCAGGTCGGCGACGCAGGGGGATGCGATCGCCCTTCCTGATATGCGGGCGGGCCAGCCCGGGACCGCCGTGCCGTCGGCATTGAAGCAGTAGATGCTGTCTGCGCGTGATGGGGCCAGTATGTCGAGGTTGTGATCACCGTCCAGATCGACGATGACGGCTGAACCGTAGGCCCACGAAGCCCTCAGGTTAGCGAAAACACCGTCCGTTGTCGGGTTGTTGTCTCCGTCTATCAGTTCGGTCCCATCCGCACTCCAAGCATAGATGTAACCGTCGGCACAGGGTATAACGACGTCGTCAAGCCCGTCATGGTCGATGTCGCCGAGAGCAGGCGTTGCCCAGCAGAGCTTGGCTGTCGTCTTCGGCCACCCATCGAGCACGGTGGCATCCTCTGCGTTCCAGACGAAGACCTCGTATGCCGGGTCCGGGTCACCCACGTTGCCCCACGCGGCACAGACGATCTCCGGGTAGGGGTCACCGTCCATCTCGCCCACGGCTATTGAGGATCTGTAGCCTCCCTGCCCATCGATCTCATAGATGCCTTCGGTCCTCGGGTCGCCGTCGCCGTCGTGGTACTCGATGCCGTCGTGATGCCAGCAGTAGATATTACCGGCACCCACGAGGAGCTCAAGGTCGCCGTCGAGATCGATGTCAACGACCACTGGTGTCCCGTAGATGAATTCGCCGCCGGCGAGTGGCCAGCCGGGCTGACTCGGCGGGTTCGTGGTCATCTCGAGAACGTCCGAGTGGTCGCTTTCGTTGCCGGACGAGTCGATTGCCGCGACCTCGTAGTAGTAACGAGTGTTCTCGTCCAGGCCGGCATCCCCGAAGTAGGAGATGAGTTCGACAGTACCGTCGTTGGCCTGTGTGTAGGGTCCCGCTTGGTGTTCGGCACGGTAGACGTTGTATCCCCAGAGGTCCGCGTCGTCCGTGGGGCTCCACGTGAGATAGATCGTCGTGGACTTGACGCGTCCTTCAAGGTCGAGAGGTTTCCCGGGAGGCGTGAGATCGAAAAGAAGCGTCCAGGTCTTGTCGTCCTCGTCTGAAAGCACGAGTTTGAATGGTTGCGTCACGGCCGATATGACGTCGAATCCGAAACCACCTGTGCCTGTCATCGCTTGGCCTGCCGCGATGTCGCCCCAACTGTCGGTGCTGTCGGTGACAACTACCTCGGCACCAGGGTAGCGGAGGGTTCCTGTGACCAGATCGGCATCGCCGTTACCATCATTGAGTACCCCGATCGTCAGAGTGAGATGCTCGCCGACATCGGGGATCCCGTCGCCGTTCCCGTCGTCGCTCGCGTAGTTCCTGAGCTGGACCGGGATCGGACGGAATACGCGGAGCGTGTAGCTACTGGTCCACGAGAGACGCGTTGCCTCAGAGAACTCGATCTCAAGAACTGCCTCGTACTCGTTGGGACACGTGTCGGCAATCGTGATCGCGAACGGAGCCGCCAGCGGCATCTCGCTCGTCGCCGCGATGTCACCAATGTACTCCGTTCCATCAATGATCATGATCGCCGGGTCGGCACTCGTGAGTGTCACGGTCACAGCAGTTGCCTGAGTCTGGCCGGCGTTTCCTATGAGCATGCCGATCTCGATGCTCTCACCTGCTTCAGGGAGGCCGTTAGCATTCCCGTCACTTGGTGCTGCCGCGTCATCATCGAGTGTGATCGATCTCATGGTAACATATGGCCCGGCCGATGAGGTGACGACGATCGTGTCCTCGTACGGCAGCTGGTTGGCAGCCGTGACAGTGATCGTCATCGAACCGGTTGTCAGCGGAGCGAATGAAAGCAGTGCCTGACCGGACGCATTCGTGAGGGCCGTGGCATAGACCTCGCCGTCCTTGACAACGCACACAAGCGCGCTGTCGACCGCCGCCGGGTTTGAGACTGTTACTGTCAGGTCAACCAGACCTAGTGGCACGGTGCCGTTGTGTACAACCACCATGTTGGTCGGTCTTCCGGTCCAGAGTCTGGCCTCCGGATCTCCAAGCAGAACGAAGCTCATCTGAGTCCAGCGGTTCGTGTTGTTGTAGGCCGATTCAGCGACATAAGGGACCTTGCACATCGCGCTGGCAACTCCAGCGCGAGTCGCATCGAACGCGTAGAGATACTCGAACCATGAGTAGTAGTAATTCTTTGCCGTGGTCGGGAAACAGAATCTCGTCGGACCGTAGACAAACGCCACGCCCCCGCTAGGATTGCTGAACATGTGCTCCGCGATACAGTCGTACTCAACAGCGGTCGATGTGCAGTTGAGCATCCAGATAAGGCCCGACTTGTCGATTCCATTCGTGAGAGCGTCAACGTGTTGTATCCCGACATAGTTGTTGCGTCCCGCCCTCATGATGTCTTTGTTGCCGTGGCCAACGTGCGAGATGATGTTGTAGCCGCACTCGAGCGAGTCGATCATCGAGTCGCTGTTCAGAGGGTAAGAACCTGGGAATGGCTCGTAGTTCTGGTAGACACGAGACACATGGACGGCCGGCGGAACGAGATGCAGCATTGGTTCCACAACGTGCTCGGCGCCATCGTTGTTTACCAGTTGGCCCGGCTCCCAGTCGTACGGGAACAGAACCTCCGCGAGAAACAGGTTCCTCTCAGCGAAGATGGGATCTGGTGTCATTGTGTACGAAAGGGTCTTGTCCACGAACGTCTCGGCTTCGAATGTGTTCGTGACCGAGGCTCTTCCCACGAAGACGTCGGGATAGAGATCCAAGCTGTCGCCCGGGGATATGGGACCCCCGTACCCCTCGCCGAAGGCACTGTCGCCGTCGTCATTCCAGTTGCCGTCGAGGTCGCTGTAGTACAGGTCTGTCGAGATCTCCCACCCTCCATAGTAGGAAGTCCATATGAAGCGAATCGGAACGATGTTCGTGTCGCCGCCCAGAAGCACGTACGTTGTTCCCCAAGATGCAAAGGCATCCTGAATGAACAGTCGCATCCGTTCCGCCGTGTCGCTGCCGCCAGGGTAGTTGGCGTTGATCCACGAGATAGTCTTCACAACGGCCGGCACACCCTTCTTCGTCTTCCAGTCGGCGAGGTCCTGGAAGTATGGCTCAAGCTCCTCATTTGTGATGATGACGTACTCGACAAGACTTCCCTCAAGAGAGGGGCTGTGCCGAGGCATGAACGGACCGGGACCCATCCCGTCCAGTACCTCAACCGACTGCTTTGCGAACACGTCCACGTCCTCTGGATTCTCAACGAGGTCCCGTACGATGCTGCGATAGAGTTCATCCGAGTGCGCCGTCACCCTGTGGCGAGGCGCCGACCGATCGACATCCGCCGCAAGCTCGATACGTGTGGAAAGGTCGGTCGTGAGGACGAGTTTGCCGGAGAGCGGTCGGTATCTGAGAGGGTAGAGGGCGATGCTGGCGATGTGATAGCCACCAAGGTATCCGTCACCCAGAAAGACCGCGCGCTCCGCAGGGTAGATGGCGTCGCTGCCGTAGATCGAGGTGTCCGGATCGACCCACCGTAGGGTCCCGCCGGTGGGAACCTCGGGCTGAGCGGGGTGAACCCTGTGGATGCCTGGCAGCTCTTCCTCGACTGTGAACGAGATAACGATATCTTCCACCGCCATGTCCACCGGGATCACGAAGTGGACGACTCTCGCGGGAATGGAGGGCGCGCCGACCTCGGCGAGCGAACGATGCCCTTCCAGAACAAGCCTCGAAAAACCATCCTCTTGCAGGATCTCAACCTGTGATGCGTCAACAAGGAGATCCACGGACGGGCCTGTCGCCGCCGCCGAGAGGGCGGCCAACACGATCAGACAGAGAGCCAAGGGGTGAGCCGCCAATCTGAGGGTCATCGTTTCCTCCTTCACTGCTTGTGTTTCTGGTCTCAAGGGCTTGGGATGAGAACGGGATCGAAGCATGTTGTTGAACGCCCGATCCCGGTGCAAGTCGCGCGGGGACAACGCATGAGCATCACCGCACTCAAAGCTACCGTTGGACTTCGCCTTCGCGATACGCCAGGTGATCATCGATCTCTGCCCTCATCATGTGCGGTCCAGCGCATGGCGGGCGTCCACCTGATCACTCAGGCGAGCACAATGTCGATTTGCTGACACGGTAGCAGTCTGGTAAGCGGTGTTTCTCCCATGGTGCAGCTGGCGGATACGAATGTTGACCGAATTGTACTTACTACACTAAGAGAAATCTTAGCATAATTTGACGAGCGCGTCAAGGAGCATTGCCTCCTCGACGCGCTCGTCTCGCTATAACGTCCTATTTGTGGGGCCGGAGCCCCCACGGCTAGACCATATGGAACGGTCGGGCTCGATCCTTTATCGTGGGTTGGTCGTTGCGGACCAGAGCCACATGAGAGGCAAGCTCTCAGAAAGGAGCCCGACCATGGAGCAGTATAGCACAG
>JAUWBY010000049.1 GCA_030609605.1 Candidatus Eiseniibacteriota bacterium | reverse complement strand
ATAGATTCGGTTCATCTCTACGGGCAGAATGATGTCAACCTTCGGCTCGTGCAGGATTCGTTTAGGGCGCAGGTGACAGCACGTGGCGGAGAGATAACCATCTCGGGTGATGATCCCGAGGCCGCCCTCGCGGAGACGGTTCTCAAGGAGATGGCGAAGCTTGTGCGTATGGGTCGGACCGTGCGGCGGGAGGACGTGGAGTACGCCATCAGTATGGTCAGATCCGGCAGGGCCGGAGAGCTGTCGCGCTTTCACGAAAGTGAGAAGCGATTGAAGGACCTCAAGAAACCGGTCGAGCCACGGACGGTAGGCCAGCAGGCATACGTCGAAGCGCTCCAGCAGTACGATATAGTCGTGGCCATCGGACCCGCCGGCACGGGAAAGACCTATCTGGCCGTCGCCATGGCAGTGGCGGCGCTCAGGCGGAAGGAGGTGGAGCGGATAGCCTTGGTTCGTCCGGCAGTCGAGGCCGGTGAGAGCCTCGGGTACCTTCCGGGCAACTACCAGGAGAAGATCGCACCGTATCTCCGACCGCTCTACGACGCTCTCCGCGACATGATGGATCCGGAGAGAGTCAAACGCCTGATCGACGTCGGAACAATCGAGGTTATCCCGCTGGCGTACATGCGGGGCAGAACACTGAACGACGCATTCGTTATATTGGACGAGGCGCAGAACAGCACGATGCCGCAGATGCAGATGTTTCTGACCAGGCTCGGATTCAATTCGCGCGCCGTGATCACGGGAGACATCACCCAGATCGATCTCGCCAACCGAGAGATGTCGGGTCTTGTGAAGATCCAGGATGTACTGTCCGGAATCGACGGGATCAAATTTGTCTACCTTACGGAGAGCGATGTTGTGAGGCATAGGCTTGTGCGTGAGATAGTGAAAGCCTTCGACAGATACGCACGAGCTAAGAGCCAGCCAAGCGCATCACACAAAGGCGGAGGGAGCGACTGATGGCAAGATGGTTCCGCCAGAAACAGGAGCCCCGAGTCAGAGCCGATCGCGTGAAGCTCGCCGTCGGCGCCGACGCCGAGCGCCGTGACTGGGCGACTCACAGGAACACGGTTCTCTTTGGACTCCTGCTCGTTGCGGGATTCATCGCCATTCTGGAATTCATGTTCCCGCGGGCCATGCCGACGACCGAGAGCGAGATCAAGGTCGGTCAGGTGTCACGCGAGGAAGTGGTCGCCCCATTCGACTTCGACGTTCTGAAGACAGCCGGGGAGCTCGAGCAGGAACGGAAGATGGCTGCCCATGGCGTGGTCCCCGTCTTTCGTTACGACGAAGCGTCCAGTGCCGAGAGCACGACGCGTTTCGGTGAGCTCCTGATACGGATCTACGACATCCGGAGCGGCAGCGAGCCGAGTCTGCACAAGCATGAGATGCTCGGGCAGCTCGGAATCACACTCAGCGACGCCTCAGGCCTGATCCTTCTCGACGCCACCCGCGCGGAGAAGGTAGAGGAGCGGGCCAGAGAGATCATGTTGGTGCTGTACGATCGGGGCATACTGAGTGAACGCGGTACACCGCCGCTGAAGCCCGACGACACAGTGATGCTGATCAAGGGCGGCGACGAAAGGGTGGTCCGCATC
Source organism: Candidatus Eiseniibacteriota bacterium (assembly GCA_030609605.1). Taxonomy (GTDB): domain Bacteria; phylum Joyebacterota; class Joyebacteria; order Joyebacterales; family Joyebacteraceae; genus Joyebacterum. The sequence continues at coordinate 10,527 of JAUWBY010000049.1, read as the reverse complement.
CAGTCGTTCATTCCGGCGCGGCTTGTAGTCGAAACCGTGCAGAGTGAGGCCGCGAGGACGTTGAATGACCCGGAGATGACGATTGCCGTGAAGGAGATTCTGACTCCGTTCCTTGAGGGCAACGTTACCTACGACGTGAAGGAGAACGCGCAGAGAAAAGAGGCGGCCAGAGCCGCCGTCGTCGGATCGACTGGTCGGGATTTCAAGAAGGACGAGGTCGTCCTCCAGCGGGGGGAGAGGATCACCGGCGAACACATCGTCGCTATCCTCTCGCTCGAGCGCAAACGCGCAGAGCTCCTGATTCAGGAGGCGGGTTACCTTCGCTTCTTCCCTCGTGTCGGGAGGATTCTGGAGGCGACGCTTCTCCTGGGTGTGTTTGCCCTCTACGTCTTGGCGCGCAAGCGCCGCATGGTCACTGAGATACGCTATCCCATCCTTTTCATGATTCTCGTGACGATCGTGATGGCGGGGGCGGCCATCGTGGGACGGATTCCGGAAGCGCCGTCCTACCTTGTGCCCATCGCCATCCTTGCGATGTTCGCGTCGATGCTTTTCGATTTCGAAACGGCCGTCATTGCCACGGTCGTGACGGTCGTGCTGGTGGCCGTCTACACGAGCTTCGGACTACCATTCATCTTCGTGTCGATCACAGCGGGAATGGTTGCCGCGTATTCCGTGCGACGCGTCAGACACCGGGAGGATTTCTACTGGTCGGGAATCAAGGTTGTCGGTGCATACGCGCTCGCGATAGCGATCGCGGACGTATCGATGGTCGATGTGGGCATTCCTACTCTGACAAGAATCGGATGGGGAGGGCTGAACGCGTTCATCAGCATGGGCGTCGTCATCGTAGCATTGCCGCTCTTCGAACGCGGATTCAAAGTGACCACGGACATGACCCTTCTGGAACTTGGGGACATGAACAAACCTCTGCTGAGACGGATGGCGATGACCGCACCCGGAACATACCACCACAGCATTGTTGTCGGCAACTTGGCCGAGGCGGCCGCTGAGGCCATCGGTGCGAATGGACTCCTGGCGCGAGTCGGCGCCTACTATCACGATATCGGCAAGCTGGTCAACCCCGGCTACTTCATCGAGAACCAGCAGGGGCTCGATCATGCCGAGAGCAAGCATACCGGTCTCAAACCCAAGGTCTCGAGCCTCATCATCCAAGCGCACGTTAAAGATGGAGTCGAGTTGGCACGCAAGGAGAAGCTGCCCGAACCGATCATCGACATGGTCCGCGAACACCACGGTACAAGCGTTATGGAGTTCTTCTACAAGAGGGCCGCAGAGGATAGCGAGGATCCAAGGGAAGTCAGTGAGGGCGAATACAGCTACCCCGGTCCGAGGCCTCGGAGCAAGGAATCAGCCATCCTCATGCTTGCCGATCTTCTGGAAGCGCGTACCCGGTCGATAGGCGAATCCCTGACATCCAAGCGCATTGAGGCGGAGATAGATGACGCCATCGAGAAGAGGTGGCGAACACACCAGCTGGACGATGCCGAGCTGACTCTCTCCGATCTGAGAAAGATCCGCGAGGCGTTTTTCAGAGTGCTCATAGGCATGTTCCATCAGCGAGTCAAGTACCCGGACCAGAAGGCCGGGGAGTCCGGCGAAGCCACTGGTGAAGCGACGGATGCCGGAGACACCGATGACGCCGGGAGTTCCGGAGGCGCGGGTACGGCAAGCAGTTCCGGGGACGCTGATAAGGCAAGTGGTTCCGGGGACGCTGATAAGGCAAACAGTCCGGGGGGCGGGTAGGACGTGGCTCTGAAGATCGTGAACAGACAGAAGACGGTCGAAGTCGACACACGCGCCGTACGCCGGCTTGTGAAGGCCGTGCTCGAGGAATACGGGCGCGCCGACTCCGACCTGACAGTTCTTTTCGCCGCCGACGCATTCCTTCGGAAGCTGAATCTGGAATTCCGGGGAATCGACAAGACGACGGACGTACTGTCCTTCGCGATGATGGAGGGGGATGAGTCCATGGCCCCCGCTGAAGCGGAGACCGTTCTGGGCGACGTAGTAATATCGGTCGAGCGGGCGGCCGTCCAGGCACGACGATACGGAAAGCCGGTGGGGCACGAAATCCTGAAGCTGGCGGCGCACGGCGTGCTGCATCTTATCGGCTTCGATCATGCCTCTACAAATGAGCGCAAACGGATGCGCCGCATCGAGAACAGGCACATAAAGGCCGTTCTCGATCGGGCGTAGAGAATGCCAATGCTCTATCTCGTGGGTGCAGGTGCAGGGTTCGCGATCCTGCTATATCTATCAGCCATGTTCTCAGGATCTGAGACGGCCTTCTTCTCGCTGTCGCGGCTAGACATCAGCGAGATGGAGAGGCGTGACCGTGTCCGATCGCTCCTTGACCACCCCGATCGCCTGCTCATAACCATCCTGCTGGGCAACACCATGGTCAACGTTGCCGCCGCGTCTCTTGGCGCCGTCGTTGCTCTGCGCTTCGCGTGCTCACTAGGCTACTCCGAGGCCGTCACTATCGCCCTCGAGGTAGGCGTGGTCACGCTCGTGATTCTCGTGGTGAGCGAGATAGCCCCAAAGATGTACGCCATTGAGCGTAACGTCGAATTCGCTCGACGAAGCGCTCCCGTGCTCTCCGCTGTCGGGAACGTGCTCGCTCCCGTTGTGAGCGCGCTCCACAGGATGGCGGGGAGACTTGGTGGTGGGGAAACCGGAGCGGACCGGCCGTTCGTGACTGCCGAGGAGCTTCGCACGATCGTTGCTATAAGCGAGCACGACGGCACGCTGGATGAAGAAGAACGAGACATGATCGATAGCGTGATGGAGTTCGGCGACACGATTGTGCGCGAGCTCATGGTCCCGCGGGTGGATGTCGAGGGCCTCGAGGAGACGACGACCGTCAGAGAGGCCATCGCTCTGGTTCGCGAAGTCGGGCACTCTCGTCTGCCCGTCTATCGCGACGATCTGGATCACATCTCAGGCGTTCTCTATGCGAAGGATCTTCTGAGGATCGATCCCCAGACCGGCGGAGGGCAGCCGGTGTCGGGGCTGGTCCGAGAGGCGTACTTCACCCCCGAGACGAAGAACGCAGGCGAGCTTCTTCGGGAGCTGCAGCGCAGGCGGACACACATAGCGATCGTGGTCGATGAGTACGGAGGAACCGCCGGCGTGATCACGCTCGAGGATCTTATTGAGGAAATAGTCGGCGAGATCCGGGACGAGTACGACGAAGAGAAGCAGCTTCTGCAGGTACTCGATATGAACACGCTCATCGCCGATGGTTCCATACGACTCGAGGATCTCGAGCAAGAGCTCGGGGCGGCGGGGCTCTCCAGCGAGGGTGTCGAGACGCTCGCTGGGTACTTGCTGGAGGCTTTCGGACGCATTCCGTCCGAGGGAGAGAAACTCGACCGTGATGGTCTTGAATTCACCGTTGAGAGCTTGGAAGAACAGAGGATTACGAGTGTGAGAATCGTGAAGCAGCAGCAGCCGGTGGACGAGGAGGAAGGGAAATGATCATCATCCTTCTCACCGTTGCCGGATTGCTGCTTGCGGCCTTCTTCTCCGGGTCGGAGACGGCTCTTATCTCCATCAACTGGATACGTCTTGAGAACTGGATCGAGAAGGGCAGACGAGGTGCTCGTCCGCTCGAGAAGTTCGTATCAGATCCGCAGCGACTGCTTGGGACCACGCTCGTGGGGACCAATATCGCGATCGTGATGACGTCGTCCCTTGTGTCGTGGAAGCTGTCGCACACCCTGCACGATTGGCAGTCGGGCCTGGTTGCACTCGTCTCTACCGCCATTGTGACGCCGGTGCTTCTCGTGCTCGGCGAAATCGTCCCGAAGATCATCGGTCGACGGCACACCGACAGCATTACGCTCAAAGTCGTGTTCCCGCTCAGGTTCTTCTACTGGCTGCTTGGCCCGATCATCTGGGTGACAACCGGGCTCGCCCGCGGGATTCTCCGCGTCTTGGGCGTGCGTGTGACTGAGTGGCGGAGGCGTCTGACGAAGGAACAACTGCGGGTTCTTCTCACAAGCGAAGGTGAGATCGCGGGCGCCGTAGACAAGGAAGAGACGAAGCTTCTCTCCGGAGTCTTCGAGTTCGCGCTGACGACGGTTGGAGAGGTCATGGTTCCGAGGACAGACATCGTCGGGATACCCCCTGGATCGACGGTCGGCGCGGCTGTGACCCTCATATGCGAGCACGGATTCTCGCGGCTTCCGATCATCTCCGAGGACAGGGATCATATCGAAGCGATGATCCACTCGCGTGATCTCCTGGGCCTGGCACACGAGCAGGGATTGGGCGACATTGCTCGGCAGGTGTCTCACGTGCCGGAGACCAAGACGTGTGATGAGCTCTTCCGCGAGCTGCAGGCGAGGCGGCAACATATGGCGGTGGTTGTCGACGAGCACGGCAGTATCACCGGTATCGTGACACAGGAAGACCTGCTTGAGGAGCTTGTCGGTGAGATAGAGGACGAATACGACGTCAGGGAATCACTCATACGGCGCATCGATCATGACCTCTTTATGGTCGATGGGCGGGCCGAGGTAGATGACGTTGAAGAGGCGATAGGATTGGAGCTTCCCCAGGGCGACTACAATACCATCGCCGGTCTCGTTCTCAAGGAACTCGGAAGAATCCCGGACGTGGGCGACGAATTGGTCGTAGGCGGTCTTGACTTCAGAATCATCTCAGCGGAGCAGACAAGGATTGGGAAGGTGAGGATCAGAAGACGATGAGTGAGAACGAACGAGAGAATCAAGTCCCGGTTCCGGATGATTCCCCCCGCGAGCTCGATGTGCCGGAGTCGGACGGCGCCCCCACGGATCCGGACAGTGCCGGCGACCAAGACCACAACCGCCGGAGAGTTGGGCGCGTTCTAAGAAGATACCTCTTCACAGGGCTTCTCGTTCTGCTCCCGATAACCATCAGCGTCTTCGTCCTCTGGCAGCTCTTCTTCACGCTCGACCATATCCTTGGGCGATTCGTCATACGATACAGCGGCCGCGAGATTCCCGGCATAGGCCTTGTAGTACTCATCGCGATCATTATGGCTATCGGCGCCATTGCGAGCAATTTCATCGGGCGCCGAATGCTCAGGTTGTGGGAGCGATTCATAGATAGAATTCCGCTCGTGCGGTGGATCTACGGAACAACCAAGACGGTGTTCGCATCCGTATTGCAGGAGGACTCGGCCAGCTTTCGGAGAGTCGTTCTGATCGAGTTTCCGCACAAGGGGATCTACTGTCTGGCATTCATCACGGCCGAATCCGGCGGCCGCATGGAGAACGTCGTCGGCAAGAAGCTGGTGTCGGTCTTTCTTCCAACAACGCCGAATCCGACATCGGGCTACTTCCTCCTGATTCCGGCGGAGGATGTGCGACCACTGAATATGTCGGTTCAGGATGGGCTCCGGTATGTGGTCTCGGCCGGCGTGCTCGCGGATGAGGATCGCACCAGAGGGTAGCTCGGTACCGGTGACGCCGGAGGCAGTCGCGCAAGGCAGCAAGATGGCAGTCGCCCAAGGCAACAAGGTGGTAGTCGCGCAAGGCCACGAGGTGCAAGATGACGGACGTACACAGCGACGACAGGATAGTCCTCGACCCGGAGAGCGGGTCCGCTTCCATGGCGGATGCTCTCAGAGGACTCCATCCGGCCGACATCGCCGTCGCGCTCGGGCAGCTGGACGGGGAGACAACGAAGGCCGTCCTTGCTGAGCTTGACACAGAGACGAGTGCCGACGTCCTCATTCACCTCGATGAGCACTCCCGGAGTGAGGTCCTTGATGCTCTCGGTCCGGTTGAGATCGCAGATATCACACACGAGCTGGAATCGGATGACGCTGCGGACGTTGTCGGCATGCTGGCGGAAGAGCTTCAAGGGGAAGTTCTCTCCCGACTCGAGGACGATGACCGGCGCGCTGTAGAAGAGCTTCTCCAGTACACTGATGAGTCGGCCGGTGGCATCATGGCATCGGAGCTTGTTTTCCTCAAGAGCGGCGCGACGGTGAAAGACGCGATCGAACTGATCAGGAAGGCGGCCGAAGAGGTAGATGAGATTCACAACGTCTATGTGACGGACGGAGACCGGAGGCTCGTCGGAGTTCTGTCTCTCAGGGATCTGGTTCTGGGCGGAGGGGAGACCCCGCTGTCACAGATAATGGATCAGGATGTTGTGTCCGTCTCCACGGATATGGATCAGGAAGATGTAGCCCGGGTTTTCAGGAAGTACGACCTTATCGCGATTCCAGTCGTGGCGCCTGATGGGAAACTCGTGGGCCGGATCACGGTGGACGACATTATCGATGTCATCCATGAGGAGGCCGAGGAGGACATGAGCCTCATGGCCGGTACTCGTGAGGACGAGATGCACGAGGACTCGGCATTCAGAATCTCCCGGATTCGCCTCCCGTGGCTCATCATAGGCGCAATCGGCGGCCTCGGATCCGCACTGGTAATGCGTCACTTCAGCCTCTCGCTTGAGAAGGTGCTTGCCCTTGCCTTTTTCGTCCCGGTCATTACGGCGATGGGCGGAAATGTCGGCCTTCAGACCTCAACGATCATCGTGCGCAGCATGCACTCCGAGCGCGGCCTCGCTGGAGCCGCGAGGGATCGCCTTTCGAAGGAGTGGAGAGTTGCCGGTTTGAATGCTCTCATTCTCGGCGTCAGCGTATGCGCGATTGTGGGGTTCTGGCTCGGAGACTGGCGGCTTGCCGCCGTCGTCGGCTGCGCGCTCGCCTCCGTGATCCTCGTTGCGGCCACTCTCGGAACGCTCATACCTTTCGCCCTGAGAGGCGTAGGAATAGACCCCGCAGTTGCGCAAGGTCCATTCGTCACAACACTCAACGATGTCATTGGAATCCTCGTCTATCTCGGGATGGCGAGCGCCTTCCTCACGCGGATCCCGTAAGTCCGGAGCGAGCGTTCAGAATGGCACCGGTCGAATCCAGAGCCATCGTGCTTCGGAGCTACAAGCTCGGTGAGACGAGCAAGCTCGTGGTGTGCTATACTCGAGAATATGGGAAGTTGCGCCTCGTGGCGAAGGGTGGACGGAAGGGTGGTGGCCGCTTTGGGGCTGCCCTGGAGCCTCTCATGGTCTCCAGGGTGGTTTTCTACCTGAAAGAGGGGCGCGGTCTCTCGCTCCTGTCCGGGGCCGAGATCGAGAGGGAATTCCCATCGATGAGGCGTGATGTGGTGCGCATGGCGTACGGCAGCGCTGTTCTGGAACTCGTTGACCGCTTGGTCCACGAGCGAGAGTGTGACAGAGGTCTCTTCGACTGCATGGAGCGCTCGCTTGCCGAGGTGGAGCAGGCGGATGAGGAACAGCTCGACGATGTGCTGTGGCGCTTTGAGCTGAATCTGGCGGCCGCGCTCGGCTACAGTCCCGAGCTTTCCGTGTGCGTCCAGTGCGGCAGCGCCGATGGCCGGTTGGCCGGCTTCAGCTCGACGCTTGGAGGTCTGGTCTGTGCGCGGTGCGCAGCATCCGGATCCGGCGTAGCATTGACGACGGTCTCTATTGCGGAAGTGCTCAGGCTCATCGCCGCCGACGTCCGGTCGGGGTCGACCTCCGGCGTTGGTGTCCGGTTGACCCGCGCCGAACGCGATGATGTCACACGAGTCCTCCACGAGTTTCTTGAGGAGCAGGGCGGGCACCGACTCAGGATCAAATCCATGGACTTCCTGGCACAGATCAGGAGGCTCGACGGCGCGGGAACAAAGACAGGGCAGGACAATGGCTGAGAAGACGGAAGGACTACTGTTTCAGGACATCATATTGCGGCTTCAGGACTACTGGGCCCGATACGGCTGCGTAATCCTGCAGCCGTACAATTCGGAGGTTGGAGCGGGCACGTTCAATCCCGCGACGTTCCTGAGATGCCTCGGGCCCGAGCCGTGGAAGGCGGCGTACGTTGAGCCGTCCCGGCGGCCCAAGGACGGGCGTTACGGGAAGAATCCGATCCGCATGCAGCAGTTTCTGCAGTACCAGGTTCTTCTTAAGCCGGCGCCGGACGACGTACTGGATCTCTACTTCAGGAGCCTCGACGCGATTGGCATCGACCGCAGGGAACACGATCTCAGACTCGTCGAAGATGATTGGGAATCGCCGACGCTCGGGGCGGCCGGGCTCGGTTGGGAGGTCTGGATAAACGGAATGGAGATCACGCAGTTCACCTATTTTCAGCAGGCTGGAGGTATGGAACTGGACGTGGTCTCAGCAGAGATAACCTACGGTCTTGGGAGGATCGCGACGTTTCTCCAGGGAGTTGACAGCTTCTTCGAACTCGAGTGGGCGCCCGGCGTATCGTTCGGAGAACTCAATCGCCGGCACGAGATCGAGTTCTCTAAGTTCAATTTCGAAGAGGCCGATGTCCCGTTCCACCGCGAGCTCTTCGATCGCTTCGAATCGGAGGCGCATCGTCTCCTCGACAAAGGCATCCTGACTCCCGGGTACGACTACGTGCTGAAATGCTCGCACGCCTTCAACGTGCTCGACGCGCGTGGCGCCATAAGCGTTACTGAGCGGACCGGTTACATCGCGAGGGTCCGGAAACTGGCGAGGAAGACGGCCATCCTCTATGTGAAGCAGCGCAAGGAACTCGGTTATCCCATGCTGTCCGAGGATGAGAGGGCGCGCCTTCTCAATGACGGAGAACGTGCGGTGGAAGGGGGGGACAGCTGATGGCCAAGGACCTGCTCTTCGAAATAGGTGTTGAGGAGATTCCGGCTTCGTACATCTCGCCTGCAATCGATCAGCTCGCGGCGACTGTCGAGAAGGAGCTTCGGGCTGGGCGATTGAGATTCGGAAAGTGTCGGACGTTTGCGACGCCGAGGCGTCTGGCCGTCATCGTGTCTCAGGTGGCCGACGAACAGGAGGACGTGGAGAGAGACGTGGTCGGTCCGCCGGCCCGAGTAGCGTTCGCTGAGGACGGGACGCCGACCAGGGCAGCCATTGGGTTTGCGGAAGCGCAAGGTGTGAATGTGGCAGATCTGGAAGTGCGCGACACGGGCAAAGGTGACTATGTACACGTGCACGTGATTGACCACGGCCGTCCGTCCGGTGAGGTTCTGTCCGAGCTGCTGCTTGCCGCCATCGATTCGATAAGCTTCCCGAAGACAATGCGCTGGGGAACAGACGTTCGCTTCGCCCGTCCCATCAGATGGCTCGTTGCAATGCTGGATGGGGTCACCCTGGATATGGAGTACGCCGGCGTTCATGCGCTACCTGAGACACGGGGTCACAGACACTGGTCGCCGGGGCCACATCCGCTCGCGGGCGCCGGAGACTATCTGGACGTTCTGGAAAAGAACTACGTCATAGCCGACGCCGATGTGAGGCGGTCATTGATCATCGCCGCCGCTGAGAAGATGGCAGAGGAGTGTGGCGGTTCGCTTGTGAGAAACGATGCCCTTCTGGACGAAGTAACTTTTCTGGTCGAGTACCCGTCGGTTCTTGCCGGGCGGTTCGATGAGAGTTTTCTTGACCTTCCGCGGGAGGTGATCGTCGTCGCGATGAAGAGCCACCAGCGCTACTTCGCCGTGGAGGCTGGAGACGGAGGTCTCAGGCCCTTCTTCCTCTGCGTTGCGAATGTGCCTCCGGAGCGACTGGAAGGGATACGCGCGGGGAACGAGCGCGTTCTGGTCTCCAGGCTCGATGACGCTGCCTTCTATTGGGAGGAAGACACACGCAGTTCGCTGGACAGCAAAGTGGAAGCGCTCAAGAGCGTGACCTGGCTCGAAGGATTGGGGTCACTCTACGAGAAGACCGGGCGCCTCGAACGCCTGGCGCAGCGAATCGGTGAACGGCTGGATTCAAAGGAGACCGGCGCGGCTGTGAGAGCCGCTCATCTGGCGAAGGCCGATCTCGTGACCGAAATGGTGAAGGATGGGAAGGAGTTCACAGAGCTCCAGGGCGTCATGGGGCGAGAGTATGCGCTGGCCTCGGATGAGCCGTCGGGCGTGGCCACGGCCATCTACGAGCACTATCTGCCGAGGTTTGCCGGCGACCTCTTGCCTTCGACAGAGGCCGGGACCATCTTGAGTATGGCTGATCGGCTCGACTCGATAGTCGGCTGCTTCTCAGCAGGGTTCATCCCGTCGGGGTCACAGGATCCCTATGCGCTGAGGCGTCAGGCCATAGGAGTCGTGCGCATCATTCTCGAAGGGGGCCTCGATCTGTCGCTCGGAGATCTTGTGCGGGCGGCCGAAGAAGGATTCGATGTCGCCGCGGGTGACACTGAGCCCGTGTACGAAGCTGTGATCGCCTTCATCCGGCAGCGCGCGCGTGCGGTCTTCATCGAGGAAGGCTTCGCCTACGATCTGGTCGACGCTGTTCTCGAGACCCGCGCGGAGGATCTGGTGGGCGCAAGGAAGAGAATCGTGGCACTCTCGCATTTCCGAGAGGCCGATGACTTCAAGGGACTCGTGATCGGATCGCGCAGAGTTGTGAACATCCTCAAGGGGGAATCCGTCGGGAAGGTGGAACCTTCCGCGCTCAAGGAGGCGGCGTCGCAGGTGCTTGAGGAGGCGC